>CAXNHX010000008.1:0-21511 GCA_964202305.1 Aquiluna sp. | reverse complement strand
ATGGAGGACGGTCTACGCTTCGCGATCCGTGAGGGTGGCCGCACCGTAGGTGCCGGTACCGTTACCAAGATCAACAAGTAAGTTCGACAAAAACTAAAGCTAGAACCCCCTCGGGAAACCGAGGGGGTTTTGCTTTGTCCAGGGAATCTGCTCCTAACTGGCATCGCGCACTGCTCATAGCAGCTGCGACTATTGTCTGTAAATTACATACAATAGACACATGATTCTCAGCGATCCGACTGCGGGTTTACTCAGCCCCACGCTGTCCAAGCTACTTCGCGCCTTGGTTGGTGAGTCCACTCCAAGGCCTGGAAGAGAACTGGCCCGAATCGCCGGGGTGTCTTCTGCCCAGGGCAACACGTTACTCCGGCGTCTAACACAGCTTGGGATTGTTCTCGAGACGGATCAGCCGCCGGCCAAGTTGTATGAAATCAATCATTCGCACCTGCTGGTCCCGCAACTTCGGGCCATCCTCAAGGGTCTTGACTCGATTGTTGAAGAGCTCAAAGGGCGGTTAGACGAATTGCCTGCTGTTCCAGAGATAGCGGTGCTATTTGGAAGCGTCATGCGTGAAGAAGATCACGAGGCGAGTGATCTTGATCTCTACCTGGTCTTTGGTGACTCGGTTGCATTCGACAAGGGGCAGCTGCTTGAGAGTACTGCCAACCTGTCGGAGGTTTTTTTTACTCGAACTGGGAACACCTTGAATGTCATGGTTCAAAAACTGTCGGACCTGCGAACTAACTTTGAGGCTAGAAGCAGATTCATAGAGAACCTGCTTTTGGACGGCAGGGCAATAAAGGGAAGGGACGTCCTCAATCAATTGAAAGAGGAGTACCAATGGAGCACCACCCAGCCCAATCAATCAAATTAGCCGACCAGTACTTGGCAGCAGCGAAGCTGTGCCTTGAACGCAGGCTTACGAATCCCGCAATCTCCATGGCCGTTCACAGCGCGATCCATGCGAAAGATGCGGTTTATTTGAAGGAGACAGAGGCAATCCCCAAGCCTCGCTCACATGGCCAGGCTCCCGGAGATCTAAGGTCGCTGGGAGTCTTGAAAGAATCCGCTATCCGGCAATTTGCCAGATTAATTGCAAGCAAGTCGGAAGCTGAATATGGCCAAGAGGACTTGCCTGTGCTTGACGCAGTTTCTTCAGTCCGAGACGCCGAAAGATTTCTTTTGGCGGTTAGGACATTTTTGGGCTCAAATTAACTTGCACCTGACCCTTGCCCTGTGGCAGACTTTACAAGTTCGTGAGAAGCAGGCCCTGGGCCTGCCCACTGCAGGATACGTGCACAGGTAACTGGGCCAGCCGCAGCAAAGAACCACAAAAAATTTATCCGAGAGTTTTTCTTGGGTGATTCGCGAGTCTGAGACTGGCGACACGCCCGAGTCAAGGTGTCGGACCGGGCCCTAGAAATAGGGCGTTGACAGAAGAACAGTGCATCAGCATCACGGCAGTCAATAAGATTTGCGATTTTCGCAAAAGGAATTGACTTCCAAAACTGTGTGATCGAGAGATCACCTAGAAAACGGAAGCGAGTCATTATGGCGGCTAACAAGATCCGCATTCGACTGAAGTCGTATGACCACGAGATCATCGACTCGTCGGCGAGCAAGATCGTCGACACAGTCACCCGCGCCGGTGCAAAGGTAGTAGGACCTGTGCCACTACCCACCGAGAAGAACATCGTGACGGTCATTCGCTCGCCACACAAGTACAAGGACAGCCGTGAGCACTTTGAGATGCGTACCCACAAGCGTCTCATTGACATCATCGACCCGACTCCAAAGGCCGTTGATTCGCTGATGCGCTTGGACCTCCCAGCTGACGTCAACATCGAGATCAAGCTCTAAGGATCAGGATCATGGCAGTAGAGACTAGAAACGTGAAGGGCCTGCTGGGCAAGAAGCTCGGCATGACGCAAGGCTGGGATGAGAACAACAAGCTTGTTCCAATCACAGTCGTTGAGGCTGGCGAGAACATCATCACTCAAATTAAACTTTTGGACACCGATGGCTATGAAGCCATTCAGGTTGCCTATGGCGCAATCGACCCACGCAAGGTCGACAAGCCATCCACCGGCCACTTCGAGAAGGCCGGCACTACTCCTCGACGCTTCCTAGCTGAGATCCGCACCTCTGATGTTGCAACCTATTCCGTGGGCCAGGCCCTCGGTGTTGACATCTTCGAGGTTGGCTCCAAGGTCGACGTTGTTGGAACCAGCAAGGGTAAGGGTTTCGCCGGTGTTATGAAGCGTCACGGCTTCGCCGGTATCCACTCCTCACACGGTGCTCACAAGAACCACCGCAAGCCAGGTTCCATTGGTGCAGGTACCACCCCGGGCAAGGTCGTAAAGGGCAAGAAGATGCCAGGCCGCATGGGAACTGACCGCGTCACCACCCTAAACCTCACCCTGCACGGCGTAGATCTAGAGCGTGGTCTATTGCTAATCAAGGGTGCTGTACCAGGTCCAAAGGGCCAGTTGGTATTCGTTCGCAACGCCGTGAAGGAGAGCAACTAATGCCTAGCGTTGACCTAATTGACGTAAAGGGAAAGAAGTCGGGTTCCGTCGATCTGCCAGAGGCACTATTCGACGTCCAGACCAACGTCCCACTAATCCACCAGGTAGTGGTTGCCCAGCTGGCAGCTGCTCGCCAGGGAACCCAGTCCACGCTTCGCCGTGGCGAGGTTTCCGGTTCTGGTAAGAAGCCATTCAAGCAAAAGGGAACCGGCCGTGCCCGACAGGGTTCAGTACGTATGCCACAGCACCGCGGTGGTGGCATCATCCACGGTCCAAAGCCTCGTGACTACTCACAGCGCACCCCAAAGAAGATGATTGCTCAGGCTTTGCTTGGTGCTCTATCTGACCGCGCTCGCAATGGCCGCATCCACGTTATCGACCAGTTCGGAATCAAGGATGCTCCTTCGACTAAGGCAGCCGCTAGCTTCCTAAGCCAGATCTCAACCGCGAAGAACATCCTTGTGGTGCTCGACCGCTCTGACGAGGTCAGCTACATGAGCTTGCGCAACTTGCAGAACGTTCACGTAATCCCAGTTGACCAGCTAAACGCCTACGACGTGCTTCACGCCGAGGACCTGGTCTTCACCGCAGCGGCGCTCACCAGCTTTGTTGGCGCGTCAGTCAAGAGCGAGGAGGTCAGCGCATGAGCACCGTTCAGAAGGATCCGCGCGACGTAATCATCAAGCCAATCATTTCGGAGAAGAGCTACGCGCTAATCGACGAGGGTAAGTACACCTTCGAGGTTGACCCACGCTCGAACAAGACCGAGATCAAGCAGGCTGTGGAGCAGATCTTCAATGTGAAGGTTGCAACCATCAACACCCTGAACCGTCAGGGCAAGACCCGCCGCACCCGATTCGGCATGGGAAAGCGCAAGGACACCAAGCGTGCCATTGTCACCCTGCACTCGGGTTCCATCGACATCTTTACCTACATCGGCTAAGGGGAATTGACTAATGGGAATTCGTAAATACAAGCCAACGACTCCAGGTCGTCGTGGTTCTTCGGTAGCAGACTTCACCGAGATCACACGCTCGACTCCTGAGAAGTCACTTCTTAGGCCGCTGCCAAAGACCGGTGGTCGTAACTCAGCAGGTCGCATCACCACCCGTCACATCGGTGGTGGCCACAAGCGCCAGTACCGCGTTATCGACTTCCGTCGTAACGACAAGGACGGCGTACCAGCGACCGTAGCTCACATTGAGTACGACCCGAACCGTACCGCTCGTATCGCGCTACTTCACTACATCGATGGCACCAAGCGCTACATCTTGGCTCCAAACAAGTTGAAGCAGGGCGATGCAATCGAGCAGGGTCCATCCGCGGACATCAAGCCAGGTAACAACCTGCCACTTAAGAACATCCCGGTCGGTACCGTAATTCACGCCATCGAGCTAAAGCCAGGCGGAGGAGCCAAGATGGCTCGTTCAGCTGGAGCTTCGGTTCGCTTGGTTGCTAAGGATGGACCAAACGCGCAGCTTCGTCTGCCATCTGGTGAAATCCGCAACGTTGACGCCAACTGCCGAGCAACCATCGGTGAGGTCGGCAACGCCGAGCAGTCCAACATCAACTGGGGTAAGGCTGGCCGCATGCGCTGGAAGGGCGTTCGCCCAACCGTTCGTGGTGTAGCTATGAACCCAGTTGACCACCCACACGGTGGTGGTGAGGGTAAGACCTCCGGTGGTCGTAACCCTGTTACCCCTTGGGGTCAGAAGGAAGGCCGCACACGCAAGCCAAACCTTCCATCCGACAAGCAAATCGTTCGTCGTCGTTACGTCGGCAAGAAGTAGGAGATCTCTAGATGCCACGCAGTTTAAAGAAGGGCCCCTTCGTCGACGAGCACCTGATGAAGAAGGTGCGCGTTCAGAACGAGGCCAGCACCAAGAACGTGATCAAGACCTGGTCCCGCCGCTCAATGATTGTTCCAGCCATGCTGGGCCACACCATTGCCGTGCACGACGGTCGCAAGCACATCCCAGTTTTCGTCACCGAGACCATGGTTGGTCACAAGCTTGGCGAATTCGCACCAACCAGAACCTTCCGTGGACACGTGAAGGACGACAAGAAGGGTCGTCGCGGATAACCCGCGGCGATAGAGAGTAGAGGAAGAAACGATGGAAGCGATCGCCAAAGTGCGTAACATCCGCGTGACCCCAATGAAGGCTCGCCGTGTCGTCAACCTGATCCGCGGCAAGCAGGCCACCGAGGCCCTGGGAATTCTGAAGTTTGCACCACAGTCAGCATCAGAGCCGATCTACAAGCTGGTAGCCGCTGCGGTTGCCAACGCGCAGGTCAAGGGCGAGAGTGCCGGCACAATCGTGGACGCGGATGACCTGGTCATCTCGCAGGCATTTGTGGACGAGGGAGTGACCCTGAAGAGGTTCCGCCCACGTGCTCAGGGCCGTGCATTCCGAATCAACAAGCGAACCAGCCACATCACCGTGGTAGTCGCGACCCCTGACGAGTTTCAGAAGAAGGCAGGTAAGTAATGGGTCAGAAAGTCAATCCCTTCGGCTTCCGCCTGGGAATCACCACCGACCACCGCTCACGTTGGTTCGCTGACTCAACCAAGAAGGGTCAGCGCTACGCCGACTACGTGGTTGAGGACGTCAGAATCCGCGAATTCTTGCAGGAGAAGCTAGACCGTGCAGGCATCAGCCGCATCGAGCTAGAGCGCACCCGCGACCGCGTTCGTGTTGACATCTTTGCTGCACGCCCAGGACTGGTCATTGGCCGTCGTGGTGCAGAGGCTGAGACCTTGCGTTCTGACCTAGAGAAGATGACTGGCAAGCAGGTCTTGCTAAACATCCTCGAGGTCAAGAACCCAGAAGCCGACGCACAGCTGGTTGCGCAGGGCATCGCCGAGCAGCTAACTGCTCGCGTTGCTTTCCGTCGCGCAATGCGTAAGGGAATTCAGGGAGCAACCCGCGCCGGAGCAAAGGGTATTCGTATCCAGACCTCAGGTCGCTTGGGTGGCGCTGAAATGTCCCGCAGCGAGTTCTACCGTGAAGGCCGTGTGCCACTGCACACGCTGCGCGCGAACATCGACTATGGCTTCTACGAGGCTAAGACAACCTTCGGCCGCATCGGCGTCAAGGTCTGGATTTACAAGGGCGACCTAACCTCGAAGGAGCTTGCTGCACAGCAGGCAACCATGCGAGCACCTCGCCCAGGCGCTGGCCGTCGTGGCCCACGCCAGGAGGCTGCAACCGCAGCAGGAAGTGAAGGCTAACCATGCTGATTCCTAGAAAAGTAAAGCACCGCAAGCAGCACAGCCCGAAGCGTTCGGGCCATGCTACCGGTGGCACCAAGGTCAGCTTTGGTGAGTGGGGTATTCAGGCCCTGACTCCTGCCTACCTAACCAACCGCCAGATTGAGGCAGCGCGTATTGCGATGACTCGTCACATCAAGCGTGGTGGAAAGGTTTGGATCAACGTCTTCCCAGACCGCTCACTAACCAAGAAGCCAGCTGAAACCCGCATGGGTTCCGGTAAGGGTTCACCTGAGTGGTGGGTAGTAAACGTAAAGCCTGGTCGCGTGCTGTTTGAGCTATCAGGTGTATCCGAGACCATTGCCAAGGAAGCTATGACACGTGCAATCCACAAGCTCCCACTAAAGGCTCGCATTATCAAGCGCGAAGAAGGTGACGCATAATGATCGGCTCAAAGAACCTAACCCCACAGGATCTCGACAAGATCGAGGACTCGCTGTTGGTTGAGGAGCTCCGCAAGGCAAAGGAAGAGTTGTTTAACCTTCGCTTCCAGTCCGCCACCGGTCAGCTTGACAACCACGGCCGCGTAAAGGCCGTCAAGCGCGACATTTCCCGCATCAACACCGTCATGCGTGAGCGTGAACTCGGTATCCGTGCGGTTCCAGTACCTGCAGCACCTGCTGCTAAGACCACAAAGAAGAAGGCCGAAACTGCGGCCGAGGAGGCATAAAGATGGCCGAAGAGAAAAAGCCAGCTGCCAAGACCGCCGCTAAGCCAGCCGCAAAAGCAGCAGCCCCAAAGGCTGCCGCTAAGCCAGCTGCCAAGGCTGCCGCACCCAAGGCTGCAAAGCCAAAGACCCCTAAGGCTCCAAAGGAGATCAAAGAGGTCGAGCGCGGTTACCGCAAGTCACGTCGTGGCTATGTGGTCTCCGACAAGATGGACAAGACCATCGTTGTGCTGGTTGAGGACCGCAAGAAGCACCCGCTGTACGGCAAGGTCATGCGTCTATCCAAGAAGATCAAGGCACACGACGAGAACAACTCGGCAGGCATTGGAGATCTAGTGCAGATCGACGAGACCCGCCCACTGTCCGCAACCAAGAACTGGCGTCTAGTCGAGATTCTCGAAAAGGCGAAGTAACCCCTCGGAATAACGGTCGGAATCGTTATTCACTAAACAAGGAGAAAAAGTGATTCAGCAAGAATCCAGGCTCAAGGTCGCCGATAACACCGGCGCCAAGGAGCTGTTGACAATCCGCGTACTGGGTGGATCCACCCGACGTTACGCGGGCCTGGGTGACGTAATCGTTGCCTCGGTGAAAGACGCCATCCCAGGCGGCAACGTCAAGAAGGGCGATGTCGTAAAGGCCGTGGTTGTTCGTACCGTGAAGGAAACCCGTCGTGCAGACGGTTCCTACATCAAGTTCGACGAGAACGCAGCGGTGATCATCAAGGCCGACGGTGAGCCAAGAGGTACTCGTATCTTTGGCCCAATCGGTCGTGAATTGCGCGACAAGCGCTTCATGAAGATCATCTCGCTAGCTCCGGAGGTTATCTAACTCATGGCAAAGATTAAAAAGGGCGACCTGGTTCAGGTAATCACTGGCGCCACTGAAGAGCGCGGTGGCTACCGCGGCAAGCAGGGTCACGTTCTGGCCGTGCTCAGCGAGACCAACAAGGTCATCGTTGAGGGCGTCAACATCGTCACCAAGCACCGCAAGGCCGGCCAGACCGAGAAGGGTGACCGCACGGGCGGCATTCAGACCGCTGAGGCGCCAATCCACATTTCAAACGTTGCACTAGTCGACTCAAACTCCAAGGGCCCAACCAAGGTTGGCTTCAAGGTTTCGGTTGACAAGGACGGCAAGAAGACCAAGGTCCGAGTGGCCAAGAAGACCGGGAAGGAGATCTAATGGCAACCGCAACTAAGAAGGCTCCAGCCGCTAAGGCCCTTCCTCGTTTGAAGGCTCAGTACCGTGCCGAGATCGTGCCCGCACTTAAGAGCGAGTTCAACTTCGCTAACCCAATGCAGGTTCCAGGGCTAACCAAGATCGTTGTGAACATGGGTGTTGGTCAGGCTGCCAAGGAAGGCAAGCTGATCGAGGGCGCTATTCGCGACCTAACTGCAATCACCGGTCAGAAGCCACAGGTCAACCTTGCTCGCAAGTCCATCGCCCAGTTCAAGTTGCGTGAGGGTCAGCCAATTGGTTGCCACGTGACCTTGCGCGGCGACAGGATGTGGGAATTCCTAGATCGACTCCTGTCGCTCTCCCTGCCACGTATCCGCGACTTCCGCGGACTATCGGACAAGCAGTTCGATGGCCACGGAAACTACACCTTTGGTCTCTCGGAGCAGTCAATGTTCCACGAGATCGATCAGGACAAGATCGATGCCGTTCGCGGTATGGACATCACTGTCGTGACCACAGCCAAGACTGACGATGAGGGTCGGGCGCTTTTGCGAGCACTCGGCTTCCCATTCAAGTCCTAACCCCCCAATTGAAGAAGGTCCCTGGGCTTGTAAAGCACTGGGAAACCACTTTGAGAAAGAGATAAACAAATGACAATGACAGATCCGGTAGCAGATTTTCTGACCCGGCTGCGCAACGCAAACAACGCTCACCACGAGTCGTTGAGCCTGCCTTCTTCCAAGTTGAAGGAGACAATCGCTCAGATCCTGAAGTCAGAGGGTTACATCGCTGACTACAAGGTCGAGGATGCCACGGTCGGTAAGACGCTGAGCATCACCATGAAGTACGGCAAGAACAACGAGACCAGCATTGCTGGAATCAAGCGTGTTTCTAAGCCTGGTCTTCGTGTTTACGCCAAGTCAACTGAGCTACCTCGCGTGCTCGGCGGTCTAGGTATCGCGATTCTGTCCACCTCCTCCGGTCTACTAACTGACCGTCAGGCGTCCAAGAAGGGAGTAGGTGGGGAAGTCCTCGCCTACATCTGGTAAGCGCACATGTCGAGAATTGGAAAACTTCCTATCCCGCTACCAGCGGGTGTAACCGTTGACATCAACGGCCAGGACATTGCAGTCAAGGGACCAAAGGGCGAACTGAAGCTAACCGTTTCAGAGCCAATCAAGATCACCCTTGAAGATGGCAACGTCATCGTGACCCGCCCAGACGACGAGGCTAAGTCCAAGTCGCTGCACGGTCTAACCAGAACTTTGATTGCAAACAACGTCCACGGCGTATCCCAGGGCTTCACCAAGAACCTCGAGATCGTTGGTACCGGTTACCGCGCTGCCTCCAAGGGCTCCAACATTGAGTTGGCGCTTGGCTTTAGCCACCCGGTAGTGGTTGAGCCACCAGCTGGCATCACCCTGAGCGTTGAGGGCAACACCAAGATCACCGTTTCGGGAATTGACAAGCAGGCCGTAGGTGAGGTCGCTGCCAACATCCGTAAGCTCCGCAAGCCTGAGCCATACAAGGGCAAGGGTGTTCGCTATGAAGGCGAGCGAGTCCGTCGCAAGGCTGGAAAGGCTGGTAAGTAATCATGGCTCTAGGTGTTAGAGGCAAGTCAAAGTCAGCCGCCCGTGACCGTCGTCACGACCGTCTGCGCAAGAAGATTGAGGGCACCGCAGGGCGCCCTCGCATGGTTGTCACCAGAAGCGCCCGTCACGTATTCGTGCAGGTAGTTGATGACGCCAAGGGCCACACCCTGGCCTCCGCTTCCACCATGGAAGTAGAGCTACGTAAGAACGATGGCACCAAGACCGACAAGGCTGCAGCGGTAGGCAAGCTAATTGCTGAGCGCGCCAAGAAGGCCGGTGTTACAGAGGTCGTGTTTGACCGCGGTGGAAACCGTTACGCAGGTCGCGTCGCAGCAATTGCTGAGGCGGCCCGCGAGGGAGGACTAACCCTGTGAGCGAGAAGAAGGAAGAAACAGTGGCAGAAGCTACCCCAACCGAGGTTGTCGAGGAGACTCAGACTGCGGTTGACCCAAACGAGCGCGAGCAGCGTCGTGGATCACGCGAGCGTGGTCCAAAGAACGAGCGTCGTGACCGCGAGGACACCAAGAGCCCATTTTTGGAGCGCGTTGTCACCATCAACCGCGTTGCCAAGGTGGTCAAGGGTGGTCGTCGCTTCGCATTCACCGCACTAGTTGTGGTGGGCGATGGCGAGGGCACCGTTGGTGTTGGATACGGCAAGGCCAAGGAAGTTCCAGCCGCAATCGCCAAGGGCGTTGAGGATGCGAAGAAGAACTTCTTCCGCGTGCCACGTGCCGGCTCAACTATCCCGCACCCAGTGCAGGGAGAGGCAGCTGCGGGCGTAGTACTACTTCGCCCAGCGTCCGAGGGAACCGGTGTTATCGCCGGTGGTCCAGTGCGTGCAGTTCTAGAGTGCGCCGGTGTCCACGATGTGCTTTCGAAGTCCCTCGGATCTTCGAACACCCTAAACATTGTTCACGCAACTGTCGCAGCACTGCGTCAGCTGGAGGAGCCAAGCGATGTGGCAACACGTCGTGGCAAGACCCTTGCTGAGGTAGCGCCAAAGCGCCTGTTGCCCGCTAAGGCAGGTGCGTAATGGCCGCTCGTCTAAAGGTGACCCAAGTAAAAAGTTCAAACGGTGGCAAGCAGAACCAGCGCGATTCCCTTCGCACCCTGGGTCTGAAGCGAATCGGTGACATCGTCGTGAAAGAGGACAACAAGTCCGTTCGTGGCCTGGTGTTGACCGTTGCCCACCTCGTCAAGGTTGAGGAGATCGACTAATGGCTGAAGAAAAGAAGCCAGCTGCTGCAAAGCCGGCAGCAAAGCCAGCAGCAAAGGCAGCCCCAAAGGCCGCCGCTGCAAAGCCTGCCGCTAAGCCAGCTGCCGCAAAAGCACCAGCTGCCAAGGCTGCTGCACCTAAAGCTGCTGCTGCAAAGGCACCAGCTAAGGCTGCTGCACCCAAGGCTGCTGCTAAGCCAGCTGCTGAGAAGGCTGCACCTAAGGCTGCTGCTGAGAAGCCAGCTGCAAAGCCAGCTGCCAAGAAGCCCGAAGAGAAGCGCGAGAAGAGTGCGATCTTGAGGCTTCACCACCTTCGTCCTGCAAAGGGTGCGAAGAAGGCGAAGACTCGTAAGGGTCTGGGTGAGGGTTCCAAGGGTAAGACCGCGGGTCGCGGTACCAAGGGAACCGGTGCTCGCACCACCACACGTCTCGGTTTCGAGGGTGGTGGCGTGAACCTAGTCATGCGCACTCCAAAGCTGCGTGGATTCAAGAACCCATTCCGCGTTGAGTACCAGGTTGTAAACCTGGACAAGCTCAACGACCTCTATCCAAAGGGTGGCGCTGTGACCGTTGCTGACCTAGTTGCCAAGGGTGCCGTCCGCAAGGGCGAGCCTGTAAAGGTGCTTGGTAATGGCGAGGTCTCGGTTAAGCTTGTGGTCAGTGTCGACAAGGTCTCCGAGTCGGCTAAGACCAAGATTGAGGCTGCCGGCGGTAGCGTCAACGCCTAGTTAGCGTCTCAGGGAGTAGGTTCACCGTGTTTCAAGCCATAGGTCGCGCATTCCGGACTCCGGATCTGCGTAACAAGCTTGCGTTTACGCTTGCCATGATTGCTATTTTCCGTTTGGGATCGTTCATTCCTTCCCCGAACGTGGACTACGGCAACGTGCAGCAGTGTTTAGCGCAGTCTGAATCAACCTCTGGTTTGTATGAACTGGTGAACCTGTTCTCTGGTGGAGCACTGCTCCAGCTTTCAATATTTGCTCTGGGCATCATGCCCTACATCACCGCGTCGATCATCACTCAGCTATTGCGAGTGGTAATTCCACGCTTTGAGACTTTGCACAAGGAAGGCCCACAGGGCCAGGCCAAGCTAACCCAGTACACCCGTTACCTAACGATTGCTCTGGGCATGCTGCAGGCAACAACCTTGATCACCGTGGCAAGGCAGGGAGCACTATTCGGCGCCGACTGTACGCTCCCGATCTTGGTGAACGTTGACCCACTGTCCATCACCCTTATGGTGATGACCATGACTGCCGGTACCGGTCTGATCATGTGGATCGGTGAGCTAATCACCGAGCGCGGTGTCGGTAACGGAATGTCGCTGCTGATCTTCACTTCGATTGCTTCAACCTTCCCAGCCAGCCTTCTGCAGATTCTGCAGACCCGCACCATCGAGATCTTCGTGATCGTGATGGCTGTTGGCTTCGTGGTCGTTGCTCTGGTTGTTCTGGTTGAAGAGTCTCAGCGCAGGATTCCGGTGCAGTACGCCAAGCGCATGGTTGGTCGCAAGGCCTTCGGTGGTCAGTCGACCTTCATCCCGGTCAAGGTAAACACCGCAGGTGTTATCCCAGTTATCTTCGCCTCCTCAATGCTTTACCTTCCAGCGCTTCTGGCTCAGTTCAACCAGCCAGATCCAAACACTGGCCAGGTTGCACCTTGGGTGACCTTCATCTCGACCTACCTAACCTCAGGCGATAACCCGCTATACATGGCGGTCTACTTCGCATTGATCGTTGGATTCACCTACTTCTATGTCGCCATCACTCTGAACCCAGAGGAGATCAGCGACAACATGAAGCGCTATGGCGGATTCATCCCAGGTATTCGCGCTGGTCGCCCGACCACCGAGTACCTCGAGTACGTCATCAGCCGCATAACTGCTCCGGGTGCCATCTACCTAGGTTTGATCGCTTTGATTCCGCTAGTTGCCTTCACCGCAATCGGAACGAACCAGAACTTCCCATTCGGTGGAACTTCGATTCTGATCATCGTGGGTGTTGGTCTGCAGACTGTTAAGCAGATTTCCGCTCAAATGGAACAGCGAAACTACGAGGGCCTTCTCAAGTGACCCGCCTCCTTTTGATTGGCCCACCAGGGGCTGGCAAGGGGACCCAGGCTTCTTTGCTAGCCGAGTATTACGGCGTGCCCGCAATCTCCACTGGCGATATCTTCCGTGAGAACGTCAAGAATGAAACCCCACTGGGCCTAGAGGCCAAGGGTTTCATGGACCGCGGTGAGTATGTTCCAGACTCGCTAACCAATGCCCTGGTCAAGGACCGCCTTGCTCAGCCAGATGCCCAGAAGGGCTTCTTGCTCGATGGCTACCCCAGAACCATTGACCAGGTTCATCAGCTCGACTCTTTCCTGGACGAAGTGAATAAGCGCCTCGATGTTGTCGTGCAGCTAACTGCCGACGTAGATGAACTTGTGCGCAGGCTCGCAAAGCGTGCACAGGACCAGGGCCGCACCGATGACACCCCAGAAGTGATTCGTCGTCGCCAGGAGGTCTACGAGGAGCAGACAGCTCCGCTGATCGATGTCTACGTCTCTCGCTCGCTGGTTGCCAAGATCAACGGGCTCGGTGAAATCAACAAGGTCACCGGCAGGATTATTGAAGCCCTCGAGGCTCGCGGGCTCGCCCCCGATGCGTAAGAAGTTCGAACTCAAAACCAACGATCAGATTCGCAAGATGCGAGTCGCCGGCCTTTTGACTCAAAAGGCTCTTGCCAATGTGAAGGCCGCCATCAAGCCAGGTGTCACCACACTGGAGCTAGACCAAATTGCTGAGAAGACCATTCGAGATGGCGGCGGTATTCCAAACTTTCAGTTGGTCCCCGGCTACCACCACACCATCTGTGCATCGGTGAACTCAGCTGTGGTGCACGGCATCCCCTCGAATCGAGTTCTAAATCCTGGTGATTTGGTCTCAATTGACTGCGGGGCGATGGTCGATGGCTGGAATGGCGACAGTGCTTTCTCGATGGTTGTGCCGGGAGATAACTCTGAGCTAGCAAAACAGCGCCAAGTTCAATCCGATGTCTGCGAGGGATCGCTCTGGGCTGGAATCGCAGCTCTCTCCAAAGCCAAGCGGCTCAACGAGGTTGGTATTGAGATTGAGAAATACATTCTTGACCGTGGGCCATACGGAATCTTGGAGCAGTACGTTGGCCACGGCATTGGCCGCGACATGCACGAAGACCCTGCTGTTTTCAACTACCGGGTTCGCGATGCTGGGCCAAAGGTGGAACCAGGGCTCTGCGTTGCTCTTGAACCCATGATCACCGCTGGCGACCAGAAGACTTTTGTCCAAGACGATGACTGGACAGTTGAAACCAGGGACGGCTCCGATGGAGCGCACTGGGAGCACTCGGTTGCGGTTCACGAAAGAGGAATTTGGGTCCTAACCGCAGTGGATGGGGGAGTCAGTGGTCTGGCTCCATTTGGGGTAACTCCGGTTCCACTGGACTAATTTTTTGATTTTTCAAAAACTTTGTTGATTGCAAAGAATTTTTGCCCCTGGGCACTAGCATTCGCCCAGCAAACCCCCTAGTATTGTCCCTTGGCGTTTCTGCGTGAAATCCTCTCTTATTTTCTTGAGAACTTTCGCGTGTTCGTGACGCTAAAAAGTAGTGATTAAGTGAGTGAATGGCCAACAAAGACGGCGTAATCGAGATCGAGGGATCGGTCGTTGAAGCCTTGCCGAACGCAATGTTCAGGGTGGAATTGACCAACGGGCACGTAGTGCTCGCACACATCTCCGGCAAGATGCGTCAGCACTACATCCGCATTCTCCCCGGAGACCGCGTGATTGTGGAGCTGTCGACCTACGACCTGACTCGCGGCCGCATCATCTACCGCTACAAGTAGAAAGTAAGAGCATGAAGGTTAACCCCAGCGTCAAGAAGATCTGCGACAAGTGCAAGGTCATTCGTCGTCACGGCAACGTGATGGTGATCTGTGAGAACCCTCGTCACAAGCAGCGTCAGGGCTAATTAGCCCCACCACATAACTAAATAGCAAGGGCAAAACCAAGCACCTAGGTGCTCACCCTCGGTTTGAAGGCCGGGGCCCAATTGCCAGATTGGGATGGATTTGCTGAAGACCTTCAATCAAAACAGGAGATAAATCCAACATGGCACGTATAGCAGGAGTAGATATCCCTCGCGACAAGCGAGTGGTGATTTCACTTACCTACATCTATGGAATTGGCCGCACTCGTTCATCCGAGATTCTGAAGGCCACCAAGATTTCAGAAGACATCAGAGTCAAAGACCTAACCGACGACCAGTTGGTTGCTCTTCGTGAGCAAATCGAAAAGAACTTCAAGGTTGAGGGTGACCTCCGCCGTGACGTAGCAGCCGACATCCGCCGCAAGGTTGAGATCGGTTCCTACGAGGGAATTAGACACCGCAAGGGCCTACCGGTTCGCGGTCAGCGCACCAAGACCAACGCTCGTACCCGCAAGGGTCCAAAGCGCACGGTCGCCGGTAAGAAGAAGGCAACCCGCTAGTCGCGGCTAAAGGATCTAGGAGATAAATCATGGCAGCACCTAAGGCATCCGCAGCGGCTAGAAAGCCACGCCGCAAGGATAAGAAGAACGTTCCAGCAGGTCAGGCACACATCCGCTCGACCTTCAACAACACCATCATCACCATCACCGACCCAACCGGAGCAGTTATCTCCTGGTCGTCATCGGGTGACGTTGGTTTCAAGGGTTCACGTAAGTCAACCCCGTTTGCCGCTCAGATGGCAGCCGAGTCCGCAGCCCGCAAGGCTCAGGAGCACGGCCTAAAGAAGGTTGACGTATTCGTGAAGGGTCCAGGATCAGGTCGCGAGACCGCGATTCGCTCCCTGCAGGCTGCAGGTCTAGAGGTCGGTTCGATCTCTGATGTGACCCCACAGGCTCACAACGGCTGCCGCCCTCCAAAGCGTCGCCGCGTCTAACTAAAACTCAAGATTCACGCATCCAGGTGCCCGCCTGGGTGTTTCAAAACGAGTATCAAATAGCGGATGCTCAGATGAAAGGAACCAAATAGTGCTAATTGCACAGCGCCCCACTCTGCACGAAGAAGTTCTCGGACCAAACCGCTCACGCTTCATCCTGGACCCACTGGAGCCAGGCTTTGGTTACACCCTAGGTAACTCACTGCGCCGCACCCTGTTGTCCTCGATTCCAGGTGCTGCAGTGACCAACATCCGTATTCAGGGTGTTAGCCACGAGTTCTCAACCATCCCAGGTGTCAAGGAAGACGTTGTTGAGGTAATCCTGAACATCAAGAACCTGGTTGTCTCCTCAGAGCACGACGCTCCTGTGGTCGCACACCTGTCCAAGAGCGCAGCTGGTTCCGTGACCGCTGCCGACATTCAGGTTCCTGCCGGTGTTGAGATTCACAACCCAGAGCTAGTTCTTGCAACTCTGAACGCCAAGGGCAAGCTAGAGATCGAGTTCATCATTGAGCGCGGTCGTGGCTATGTTCAGGCCTCCCAGAACCGCAACCCAGATGCAGAGGCTGGCGTAATCCCCGTTGACTCCATCTACTCCCCAGTCCTCAAGGTTTCCTACCGCGTCGAGGCAACTCGTGCCGGTGAGTTCACCAACTTCGACAAGCTAGTTGTTGACGTCGAGACCAAGGCCTCCATGGAGCCACGCGATGCAGTTGCATCCGCTGGTTCAACCCTGGTTGAGCTCTTCGGTCTGGCCAAGGAGCTAAACGAGGAGGCAGAGGGTGTCGAGATCGGCCCAGCTCCGGTTGAGGTTGCTGCATCCAACGAGCTTTCCACCCCAATCGAGGACCTGGACCTAACCGTTCGTTCCTACAACTGCCTAAAGCGCGAGGGCATCAACACCGTTTCCGAGCTAATTGCTTTGAGTGAGGACCAGTTGATGAACATTCGCAACTTTGGCTCCAAGTCAGTTGACGAGGTTCGCGAGAAGCTTGCCGGCCTAGGCCTGCGCTTCAAGGACGCCGTCCCAGGATTTGACTCCGCATACTTCGGTGGCGGATTCGACGACGACCAGATCTAATTCTTAGAAACTCAAGGAGAACATAATGCCTACCCCAACAAAGGGCCCACGTCTCGGAGGCGGTCCAGCCCACGAGCGCCTGATGCTCAGAAACATGGCTACCTCGCTTTTCAAGCACAAGCGCATCGTCACCACTGAGACCAAGGCCAAGCGCCTTCGCCCAGTGGCCGAGCGACTAGTGACCTTCGCAAAGCGTGGAGACCTAGCCGCACGCCGTCGCGTGATGCAGCAGATCCTAGACAAGGGCGTCGTTCACGAGCTGTTCGCTGAGATCGCTCCGTTGATGGCTGACCGTGAGGGTGGCTACACCCGCATCACCAAGCTTGGCTACCGCAAGGGCGACAACGCTCCAATGGCGGTCATCGAGCTAGTGCTAGAGCAGGTCAACCCAAAGCCGAAGTCCAACAAGGTCAGGCTTTCCAACAACGTCGCCACCACCGCAGCACCTGAGGTTGCTGAGGAGGTAATCGAAGAGGCAGCAGAGGAAGCAGTTGTTGAAGAGGCAGTAGCCGAGGCTCCAGCTGAAGACGCCGCAGAAGCTCCAGCAGCTGAGGTTGTCGAAGAGGCAGCCGTTGCCGAGGAAGCCCCAGTGGCTGAGGAGGCTCCTGTTGCTGAGGAAGCACCAGTTGCTGAAGCCGAAGAGGCTCCAGCTGCTGAGGCAGAGACAACCGAAGAGCCAAAGGCCTAAGTAGAGGTATTTATGAGTAAGCCCGCTGGTGTGACCGGCGGGTTTTCTCGTTTCCGGATTGATCTCGGTTATGACGGTACTGACTTCCAGGGCTGGGCCAAACAGCCCGGTTTTAGGACCGTGCAGGGAGAGCTTTTGGCTGCTCTCGAGAAGATCTTTGGTCCAACAGAGGATGATTACGCAATGCGCGTGGGTGGAAGGACGGATGCTGGCGTTCACGCCTTGGGTCAGGTCTGTCACATTGACCTCAGCCCCGATCAACTAAAGCGACTGGGCAGAACACCCCTGAGCGCGGTCCGATTGCAGTCACTGCTGCCCAGTGAAATCGTGATTTACGCGGTCGCCCCGGCAAAACCAGGCTTTGACGCCAGATTCTCGGCGGTTGGGCGCAGCTATCGATACCTGATTGCCGATGGCAAGTCACCAAGATCTCCGCTGTCTGGGAGATATGAACTCTGGGTGCACAGTGAGCTGGACGTGACCGAGATGAAAAAGGCTGCGAAGAAGCTTCTTGGCCTTCGAGACTTCGGGGCTTTTTGCAAGCCAAGAGCGGGTGCAACTACAATCCGTGAGCTCAAAGAGCTCAGGGTCACAAGGTTTTTGGACAACATCGAGGTTTACCTTGTGGCGGATGCCTTTTGCCACAACATGGTCCGGGCGCTGGTTGGTGCGTTGATTCGCGTTGGTGAGGGCAGGCTCAGTTCCGAAGAGCTTTCTAAGATCCAGCTCGCTGCGAAAAGAGAGTCAAAATTCAAGGTGATTTCCCCGCACGGGCTGGCCTTGACCTCAATCGATTACGCTCCTGATGAGCTTTTGGGGGAGCAGGCAGAAAAGACCAGAAGAAAGCGCTCAACCGAGGAAATTTCTGTTTGACCTGTGCCCTTGGCATCCCCTAGACTTGCACCTTGGTTCGGCCTAGCCGACAGGTTTGAATCCGCAGTGAAATGATGCGGAATCACTCAAAAGAAACTAAGAGGTAATTTAGCGTGCGTACTTATTCGCCAAAGGCCAGTGAGCTGAGCCACCAGTGGTTCGTCATTGACGCCGCCGACGTTGTGCTCGGTCGTCTTGCAACACATGCAGCTACCTTGCTGCGTGGCAAGCACAAGCCAACCTTCGCCGCCCACATGGACAACGGAGACTTTGTAATCATCATCAACGCCGAGAAGGTTGCTCTGACTGGCTCGAAGCTGACTCAGAAGCAGGCCTACCGTCACTCCGGTTACCCAGGTGGTCTAACCGCAACCAGCTACGCAGAGCTTATGGAGAAGAACCCAGAGCGCGCAGTAGAGAAGGCCATCCGTGGCATGCTGCCAAAGAACACCCTTGGTGAGCAGCAGTTTGGCAAGCTAAAGGTTTACAAGGGTGCCAACCACCCACACGCTGCACAGCAGCCAATCCCGTTCGTAATCGACCAGATCGCCCAGTAAGGACCATGACCTTGGCAGAGAACACCGCTATCGAGACTGAGCCAGAGGCAGAGTCCTCCTACACCACCGAGTCCGCTCCAGTGAAGGCCGTCCGCTCACGCGGCGAGCTAACCCAGCCAGGTGCCGGAACCGGTCGTCGCAAGGAAGCTGTTGCTCGCGTTCGCATCATGCCAGGAACTGGCAAGATCACCGTGAACGACCGTGCATTCGAGGACTACTTCCCAAACAAGCTGCACCAGCAGCTAATCACTGACCCTTTCACCGTTTTGGACCTAACCAACGCCTACGACGTCATCGCACGTATCGATGGTGGCGGTATTGCTGGCCAGGCTGGCGCTCTTCGACTAGGCATCTCACGTGCCCTGAACGAGATCGACACTGACAACAACCGCGCCACCTTGAAGAAGGCTGGATTCTTGCGTCGTGACTCACGCGTCATCGAGAGCAAGAAGGCTGGTTTGAAGAAGGCTCGCAAGGCCTCTCAGTTCTCCAAGCGCTAGGCACAACCTCCCTCATGGCCAGGTTGTTTGGCACAGACGGAGTTCGTGGTACTGCAAATCGCGAAATCACCGCAGAATTTGCCATGCGCCTGGCACAAGCCGCCGCAATTGTCCTTGGCTCTCCAGCCAAGGAGCGCGGGGAGAGACCGAGAGCGGTAATCGCTCACGATCCCAGAACTTCATCCGACTTTATTTCGGCTGCCGTGGCCGCTGGTTTGGCTTCCTCGGGTGTCGATGTCTATGACGCCGGAGTGCTTCCAACCCCCGCCGCCGCATACCTCACGGCTGATCTTGGTGCCGATTTCGGTGTGATGATTTCTGCAAGTCACAACGCATCTCCAGACAACGGCATCAAGTTCTTCTCGCGCGGTGGGCACAAGCTTCCCGATGCAACCGAGGATCAGATCGAAGCCGAATATGGCAAGGCGCTGACCCCAATCGGCGCAGGGGTTGGACGAGTGGTTCGCTTTGCGGATGCGGAGGATCGTTACCTAATCCACCTGCTTGGAGCTGTCCCACACCGACTCGAGGGACTAAAGGTTGTTGTTGACTGCGCCAATGGTGCAGCCAGTGGAATCTCACCAGAGGCCTTCCGCAACGCGGGAGCACAGGTCTTTGTGATTGGTGCAGACCCGGATGGCAACAACATCAACCAGGGCTGTGGTTCAACTCACCTCTCCGCACTCCAAGCCGCTGTGCTCGAATTCAAGGCTGATCTTGGCATTGCTCACGATGGTGACGCAGATCGCGCTCTCGCGGTTGACCACGAGGGCAAGATCGTTGACGGCGATCACATCATGGCGATACTCGCAATCAGCGAGCTTGCGTCAGGTTCCCTTGCCAGAAACACCTTGGTCACCACCGTCATGTCAAACCTTGGACTCAAGATCGCAATGCGCGAAGCGGGCATTGACTTGGTTGAGACCGCGGTTGGTGACCGGTACGTTCTTGAAGCTATGCGCGAGGGCGGCTACACCCTTGGTGGCGAGCAGTCGGGTCACGTTATCTTCTCGCAGTTTGCAACCACCGGTGATGGCATCCTGACCGGGTTGCTCTTGGCCTCTGAGGTTGCAAGAACCAAGAAGTCCCTGAGTGAGTTGGCGAGCGTGATGACCACACTTCCCCAGGTGCTAATAAACGTTCCCGGAGTGGACAAGTCAAAGGTTTATCAGGATCAAGAGCTCAGTGCTGTTGTGGCTGAGGCTGAGGCAGAACTTAGCGACTCGGGACGAGTTTTGCTTCGCCCCTCTGGCACCGAGAACCTGGTCAGAGTCATGGTTGAAGCTAAGGACCTTGGCACTGCTCAGAGCTGGGCCGAGCGTATCGCTTTGGTTGTTGAGCGTAGGCTTTCGCTCTAAATCTTTCTCAGCAGCACCTGTTCGACGCGGTGTTCGTCTCCCTTTTTCATCACGAGCGTTGCTCGTGATCTGGTGGGCTCAATGTTTTCCTTGAGGTTTACAAGGTTTATGTCGCGCCAGAACCCCAGGGCTCTATCCATGGCCTGCTCTTCGGTGAGCTCGGTGGTGAGGGCGTGGAAGTAGGAACGGGGGTTTGTAAAGGCTGTTGACCAGAGCTGCTCGAAGCGGGACAGGTACCACTTTTCGATGTTCTTGGGATCGGCGTCGATGTAGATGGTGAAGTCGAAGTAGTCACTTAGCGCCACCTCTTGGCCAACACTTGGTGGCTGAAGCATCGTTAGACCTTCAACGATGAGGACATCGGGAGCGGTGACGGTCACGAATTCTCCCGGGACTATGTCGTACTCGAGGTGAGAGTAGACCGGGGCTGTCACATTCTGCTTGCCCGATTTAATGTCGGACACAAACTTGAGCAAGGCCTTGCGGTCATAGCTCTCTGGGAAGCCCTTCCTTGACATCAGCCCACGGCGCTCAAGTTCGGCATTCGAATAGAGAAAACCATCGGTTGTAATCAACTCAACATTTGGAATACCGGCCCAGCGCTTCATAAGGAGCTTGAGGAGCCGGGAGATCGTAGATTTGCCAACGGCAACTGAACCTGCAACCCCAATGATGAACGGAGTTTTGGCATGGTTGGAACCGAAGAAGTCAGAGGTTGACTCGTGAAGGCCTTGGATGCTTGCGGCGTATACCGAAAGCAGTTTGCTCACCGGTAGGTAGACGTCGGTGACCTCCTTGAGGTCAAGGAAGTCGCCTAGACCACGAAGCTTCTCAATCTCGTCCTCGCTCAGTGGAGGTGAGGTGGTCTTGCCAAGTTCTGCCCAGTCGTCCCTACTAATCGCTATGAAGGGAGAGAGGCTCTCGACGCCTTTGCTTGCAGTCACGAGAGCCTATTCTGGCGTAGATTAGTCGCCATGTGTGGAATCGTGGGCTATGTAGGTCCGGGGTCTACCCTTGAAGTTTTGCTTGGCGGTCTGAAGCGCCTGGAATAT
>CAXNHX010000007.1:0-23650 GCA_964202305.1 Aquiluna sp. | reverse complement strand
CCGGTCAGAGAAACCAAGATTGCCACCAATGTCGAGCCAGCACTAAGGCTTGAGAATCTCGACATCGAGTATCCAAAGCGTGGCAAGGTGCCAGCCTTCTTGGCAGTCAAGAATGCATCCCTTGAGATCTACCCAGGAGAGGTTCTAGGACTGGTTGGAGAGTCAGGTTCTGGCAAGACAACAATTGGTAGGGCAGTGGTTGGGCTTCTTCCAATCAAGTCAGGCCAACTGTCCGTTGCAGGCCAGAAGATGGTCGGAGTTTCCAAGAAAGAGCTTCTCGAGGTTCGCAGGAACATTGGAATCGTTTTCCAGGATCCGGGTAGCTCTCTCAATCCACGCTGGCCCATCGGTCAGTCCATTGCCGAACCCCTGTTGCTTGCTGGCTATGACTCAGAGGCAAGAACCAATCGCGTAAGCGAACTGCTAGACCTAGTTGAACTACCAAAAACCTATCGCAACCGCTATCCCCATGAGCTCTCTGGTGGACAGAGACAGCGTGTTGGTATAGCTAGAGCTCTCGCTCTAAGCCCAAAACTTTTGGTTGCCGACGAGCCAACCAGTGCTTTGGACGTTTCTGTTCAAGCCAGGGTGCTGGAGTTGTTGCAGCAGATTCAAAAAGAGCAGCAGTTTGCAACGCTGTTTATCTCTCACGACCTGGCTGTTGTTGACCTACTGAGTGACCGCATCGCTGTAATGCAGTTTGGTGAGATTGTTGAACAGGGGGAGAAGGACCAGATTCTTCGTAACCCACAGCACGAATACACCAAAAAGCTAATTGCTGCGGTTCCAGTTCCTGATCCAAAGGAGCAGAGGCAGCGGCGGGAAGCAAGAAGGGCTTAGGCCAAAGCTTTCTTGAAGTAAGCGATGGTCTTCTCAAGACCTTCGTCCAAGCCGACCTTGGGCTCCCAGTTCAACTCTCGCTTCGCCTTGGTGATGTCGGGCTGGCGTTGTTTAGGGTCATCTTGAGGCAGAGGCTCAAAGACAAGCTGCGACTTTGAACCGGTTTGAGCAATGACCTTTTCTGCAAGTTCGAGCATTGTGAACTCACCTGGATTACCGAGGTTGATTGGACCAACGAGGTCTTCAGTCTTGTCCATCATTCGGATGAAGCCTTCGACAAGGTCGTCTACGTAGCAGAACGATCGTGTTTGCGAGCCATCACCATAGATAGTGATGTCTTCGCCACGGAGTGCCTGAACAATAAAGTTGCTCACAACTCGACCGTCACCAATTGCCATTCTCGGACCGTAGGTGTTGAAGATTCTTGCAACACGAATCTTGAGGTTGTGCTGGCGGTTGTAGTCAAAGAACAGTGTCTCTGCGGCTCGCTTACCTTCGTCGTAGCAAGCTCGAGGGCCAATTGGGTTCACTCGACCCCAGTACTCTTCGGGCTGGGGGTGAACTTCTGGGTCTCCGTAAACCTCGCTTGTCGAAGCCTGGAAGATTGGAACGCGCAGTCTTTTGGCAAGCCCAAGCATGTTGACTGCACCAAGGATCGAGGTCTTGATTGTCTGAACGGGGTCACGCTGGTAGTGCACAGGTGACGCAGGGGAGGCAAGGTTGTAAATGGCATCTACCTCAACAAACAGTGGGAATGTAACGTCATGCCGAAGTAGCTCAACTTTGTTACTGTCCACTAGGTGCTTGAGGTTGTGCTTGTCACCAGTGAAGAAGTTGTCCACAGCGAGAACATCATGGCCAGCAGCCACCAGTCGATCAGACAGGTGTGATCCAAGAAAACCAGCCGCACCGGTTACTAAAACTCTCACAGAACTCCTCTTTCAGAACCTGAAAAGCTTACTTGTGACTTACGGAATTAGTCCGATAGATCCATTAGCTCAACCGCTTTGGCAAAGTCAGGAACCTTGGCCTTGAGCTCTGCAAAGGTTCCCTCGGCAACAATCTTGCCCTTGTCAAGATAGACGATCTTGTCAGCGTGCTGCACGGTTGAGAGTCTGTGGGCAATCAGAATCACTGTCATCTCATTCTTTAGAGAGTGCAGAACCTTTGTAATCTCTGCCTCTGTCTCGGCATCCAGGGCACTTGTCGCCTCGTCTAAGAACAAAATCTTTGGGTCACGATAGAGAGCTCGAGCTAACCCGAGTCTCTGAATCTCACCACCTGAAAGCTGACCTGAGTCGGGCTTAATCTGCAGCTCGAACCAGTTTTCTAGTTCGGTGAACTTGCTCAGTCCAGCTCGAACAAGTGACTGCTTGACCTTGTCCAGATTGGTTGACGAGTCTTCAACAAGTGAAACGTTCTCAAGGATGCTTCCTGTCACGAGATGAGGTCGCTGGGTAACAATACCGAAGGTGCCTGGGGCTCCAAAGAGAATGTCACGAGGATTTATGCCACCGACCGTGATTGAGCCGCTGCAAGGCTCTCTAAAGCCGGTTGCAAGGTCAAAAACTGTCGATTTACCTGCCCCAGATGGGCCGACGATAGCGACCTTGGTCAGCGGCCCGACCTTGAAGCTGATACCGCCCAACACCTCGACATCGCTCTTGGGGTAGCGGAAGCAGACGTCTTTGAATTCAACATTCGGGTTCTGAGGGATTTCAAAATAACCGAGTGACATTTCGCTGTCTTGACGCGCTCTTTTCTCGACTAGGGCATTGAACGCCAGCTGACCACGATTAGAGCCATCTTGCATGGAATTAAATGCTGATTGCAATGGAAGGAGTGAGGCAATTAATCTCAAACCACCAGCCATAAAAACACCAATGGTCACTGCCTGAGTAGGCAGGTCGGAAAAGACGACCACCCCACCGAGGAAGGCAAATATCCCCAGAACCAAAGAGGTTTCAACCACATATCTAGGCATGGAGTTGAGGGTGTAAATTAGGGCGCTGCCCTGTGCGGCTTGCCCTCTACCTTCTGCAAATTTCATGAGCCACCTTGGGGTGACTCCCGAGCTAAGCGTTTCTCGCTTCACTCCGAACAGGTCTCGACTGGTTTCCAGCGAAGTTTCATAGCCCTTCATCTGGAGCTGACCGTTTCTTGCGATTCGGAAACCGATCATCTTGTTGAGAGCGAAGAGGACGGCCCCCATGAAGACACCCATGGAAACCGTCGCAATGGGGTTGACCGCGATGAAAATCGCAACCATCGCTATTAGCAACGAACCTTCGGCTACGAACGTCATTCGGGCGTTCAGGAAAACGCTAATTGCGTTGGTGGAGTACATGACTCGGTTCTGGAACTCGGCTACTGAGTCGCTACCGATGTCTGAGTCCTGAATTGGCGAGAAAAAGTCTTCAGCAAGTTCTCTGGAGAACTTGCTTTCGAATCCTGCAACGGTGAGTGATGTAAGGAGGTTGAGCCAGATGGAGAAGCCCGACTTCATCAAGAAGACTCCAGCGATAACCATGGCAATCAAAACTGCTTGCAATTCGGTGATCATGATTTCACCAATGATTGGCAAATTCAGGGGAGACCTCGTTGCAGCCCCAGACGCAAGATAGCTAAAGGACGTTGCAAGCAGAGCGATGCCCGCCAAGCCAATTAGGTCTAGAAGATTGGCTGCGATTCTCGCAATCGAGAGAAGCAGGAGCTTGCGACGCGACTTCTTGTCGAGAATCTGGCTGATGGACCTAAAAGTTAGTTTTTGCATGTCTTCCCTTGAATGCAACGAGTCTATTAGCGCAAGCAGAGATTACTCATCAATGCCTAGACTTAGCTGGTTATGGCGGAATACGAGCTCAAACAAGAACTAGCTGAGCTAGAAGACTCACTCGCATCCGTTGAAGCTGTTTTGAAACCCTCAGAAATCAAACTCGAGATCGATTCTTTGGAGGCAGAGGCAAGTAATCCTGACCTATGGAGCGACCAGGCAAAGGCTCAGCAGGTCACAGGCAAGCTCTCAAGGCTAAAGTCACAACTAGCCTCAATCAGCTCACTCCGAAGCCAACTAGACGACCTTGTTGTCCTTTTAGAGCTAGCAGGAGAGGAGGACTCCTCCTCGGCACTGAGTGAAGTGCAGAGTGAAATGAAGGGCCTCAAGCAAAAGATCGATGCCCTGGAGGTCGAGACTTTGCTATCTGGCGAGTTTGACTCTCGTGGCGCAGTCGTGACGATCAGATCCGGAGCAGGCGGAGATGACGCCACAGACTTTGCAGAGATGCTCATGCGCATGTATTTGCGCTACTCCGAGAAACAAGGCTTCAAAGCACAAGTGCTTGATGTTTCTCATGCCGAAGGAGCCGGAATCAAGTCAGCCACCTTTGAGGTCGACGCACCTTTCGCCTTTGGAAATCTCTCCGTCGAATCCGGCACGCACAGGCTCGTTCGAATGAGTCCCTTCAACGCAGCCGGCAAAAGGCAAACCTCTTTCGCTGCAGTTGAGGTCGTGCCGTTGGTTGAGACAACTGATGCTGTTGAGGTTCCGGACACGGAGATCAGAGTCGATGTTTTTAGGAGTTCTGGACCAGGGGGTCAGTCTGTGAACACGACTGACTCTGCAGTGCGAATCACTCACATTCCAACCGGCATCGTGGTTTCCTGCCAGAACGAAAAGAGCCAACTGCAGAACAAAGCAGCTGCCATGAGGGTTTTGCAATCAAGGCTTCTGGAGCTCAAGCGCCAGGAGGAAGAAGCAAAGAAGAAGTCAATTGCCGGGGATGTGAAGGCAAGCTGGGGAGAGCAAATGCGCAGCTATGTGCTTGCTCCCTATCAAATGGTGAAAGACCTTAGAACTGGTCACGAGGAAAACAACCCGGGTGATGTCTTTGACGGCGCGATTGAAGGGTTCATTTCTGCAGGTATTCGTTGGCGCAAGCAAAACGCAAGTTAGACACCGGCCTATCACTCAGGCTCATTTGAGATTTCCCTACCTAGGCTTGATAAACAATGATCAGGCTTGAAAACGTAAGCAAGAGCTATAAGAGATCGCAAGGTCTGGCACTCAACGAAGTCTCCCTAGATATTCAAAGGGGTGAGTTCGTGTTTCTTGTTGGCACCTCTGGATCTGGCAAGTCATCCCTGATGCGCCTCATGCTCCGCGAGGAGCGACCTGACTCGGGTGAAGTTCTGGTTCTTGGAGAGAACCTTCGGCGCATGCCCGGCAGACGAGTACCGAAGTTCAGGAGACGCCTCGGTGTCGTGTTTCAAGACTTCAGGCTCTTGCCCAACAAGACGGTCTATCAGAATGTTGCCTTTGCTCTAAAGGTTATTGGCAAGTCAAAGGCTTATATTGATGCAGCTGTGCCGGATGTTTTGAAACTGGTTGGTTTGGATGAGAAGGCAAACCGCTACCCAACAGAGCTGTCCGGCGGAGAGCAGCAGCGGGTTGCCGTCGCTAGAGCGCTGGTGAACAGACCCGAGGTTCTGCTGGCTGATGAGCCAACAGGAAACCTGGATCCTGAGACCAGTCTTGAGATCATGGGCCTGCTGGAGCGAATCAACCTTTCTGGAACAACCGTGATCATGGCAACCCACGACAGATCGATAGTTGATCGCTTGAGCAAACGAGTTGTTGAAATCAGTTCTGGTCAAATTGTGAGAGACGAGCGGGGAGCGCGCTACCGCGAGTTCGACACTCAACCAACTTCAACGGTGAACATTGATGCACAATCTGAGACCGAGGGCGGCGAGTGATGAAACTTGGTTTTGTGTTTCAAGAGATGTGGGCAGGTCTCAAGAGCAATCTCGCCATGGTGCTCTCAATCGTGCTCGTGACCTTCATTTCGCTTACCTTTGTTGGCGTTGCAGCGCTTCTCCAAATGCAAATCAACGAGATGAAGAGCTACTGGTATGACAGAGCTCAGGTTGTTGTCTATTTATGCACCGACTACTCATCAGAACTCGTTTGTCCTGCTGGAGCTGTAACGGATGAACAGAAAGCTTCTGTGGGAGCTCAATTGGCTTCTCAGGGTCTTGCACCCTATGTCTCTGACTTTTACTTCGAGTCCCACCAAGACGCTTACGAGAAGTTTGCCGAGGAGTTTGCAGATTCCTCTGCACTCGCGTTCATTTCACCAGACCAGCTGAATGAGGCTTACTGGGTCAACTTGGTTGACCCAGAACGAAGCGACCTCATTGTCGAAAGCTTTTCCGGAATGCCGGGAGTCGAGGAAGTTCGGGATCAGCGCGGTTACCTTGATCAGATTTTCTTGTTCCTAAACATCGGCAGCCTTTCGGCTGCCGCAATTGCCGGAGTGATGCTGCTGAGCGCAACGCTGTTGATCTCAACAACAATCAGGCTCAGCGCTTTCTCTAGAAGGCGCGAGATTGGCATCATGCAGCTTGTTGGCGCCTCCAAATTCTCAATCCAGTTGCCCTTCATTCTGGAGGGAATCATTGCGGCAACTCTTGGAGCACTTCTCGCAATTGCGGGTAACTACTTCATTGTTGACACTTTGGTGGCGGACTACCTAGTTCCACAGCTGCCATTCACCAGCTTTGTTGGGGTTGATGAGGCCCTAACAATCGCCCCCTACATCTTGCTGAGCGGTGTTATTCTTGCCACTCTCGCTTCTGGTGTTTCTATCAGGCGCTATCTCAAGAATTAGGAGTCAAGCTTTGGTGAGGGAGCGTGGCCAGAAAGTGGTCGCCACAAACCGTAAAGCCCGACACGATTACCACATCCTGGACGTGTTTGAGGCTGGCATTGTCCTAACCGGAACTGAGGTCAAAACCCTGAGAGAGGGCAGAGCTTCCCTGGTGGATGGCTATGCCTCAATCGATGGGGGAGAGGCGTGGCTTGAGAACGTCCACATCCCTGAGTTCTTTCAAGGCTCCTGGACGAACCACCTAACCCGTCGCAAGCGCAAACTGCTTTTGAATCGCATCGAGATTGATCGTCTATCCGGCAAGGTTCGGGAGGCCGGCCTGACGCTTGTGCCCCTGTCCCTCTATTTCAAAGACGGCAGAGCCAAGGTCGAGATCGCTTTGGCGAAGGGCAAGAAGGACTATGACAAACGTCAGACGCTAAAAGAGGCGCAAACTCGGCGAGAGATACAATCTGCACTGAGGAAAGGGTAAGTGGTCGACCACCAAGATCTATGATCGATTGAAAGCTTTGGAATTAGCAACTTTTTGTAGTCCTTTTACAATCGCGCCGGCTGAGCGTAGGGAGTTAGCCAAACCCTACAGCAGCTTGACGAGTTCAGTCTAAAGTTGGCTAGAGAGTCGGCCTTCGGGAATCGGGCTCAGCGATTGCATATAGTGAGGGAGTCAGAGTGCGCGTGGTGGGAGATTTCAAATGAGGCATGTTAGTTTGCGGAGTCAGCTCGCGGAAGCCGAGAAGACCATTAAGGATCTTGTGAGCAAAGAAAGCACAGTGACTCTAGATTGTGGTTCTGGTTCAAACCCAAGGAACCCATTTAGGGCCGCCATGGTGTTGCACCTTGATGTTGTCCCAAATAACCTACCCGGGTTCTTGGAGGTAAGCTTCGGTGATGCATTGCCGGTCGCTTCCGGCTCAATTAGTTTTGTCACTGCCTTCGACTTTTTGGAGCACATCCCGAGAGTGAGCGATAACCCTGGTGCCACTTCGACCTTCATTGGGTACATGAATGAAATCCACAGAGTCCTGATACCAGGTGGAGTTTTACTCGCAGTGTCGCCTTGTTATCCAAGTGAAGCGAGTTTTACCGATCCCACTCATGTAAATCCCATAGCTAGAAAAACACATGAATACTTCACTGGCCGGAATTTTGCGAAGGAGATGGGCTATGGCTTTACGGGGTCGTTCGAGAAGCTCCATGTCTCGCGCATCAGGCCAACACATTGGATTTTCAACTCTGGCAAGCAGCTAAATTATTTTGGGCAGGTCAAGAGAGTTGGAGCCGGCATCATATACAGACTGAATCACATGGCAAGGCTAAGTTCAGGAAAAACGCACATCGTCTGGCTCTTTCAAAAATCTTTGATTTGATGGGACTCTAGTAGCTGCCTCCCAGCCTTCTCCTTCGAGCCGACGCTGATGCGCGGAGCAGAGACGATGCGATTGCTGGCGAGAACAATCACATTTCGAGTGAGCGGCGGCAAGGGATCACTTTGGGTCAGTTTCCTCTAGGTTTTCGTAGTCACCGTCAGGTTTTGAATTCTTATGCTCAGTCCAGAATGTAAGCTTCAAGTCAAAATAGGGGGGGATTCAGCACTAATGACAAAGCCGACTGTCGCGATTTTTGTGTTCAATAGGCCAAGAGAGACTCGCGCGCTCCTCGATAGGCTCAGGGTATTAGGGATCGAGAGCATTTTGGTCGTCGGCGACGGACCCAGACCTGGGTCTACGAATGACAAAGTGGAGTGCGATGAGGTCCGTAATCTCGTAAATGGCATTACCTGGGCAAATTCGGTCCGGTCAAACTTCGCTGAGGTGAACCTGGGTCTTGAAAAACGCTTCACTACTGGTTTGTCGTGGGTTTTTTCGCAAGTTGAAGAGGCGATCGTTCTCGAGGATGACTGTCTACCCACTCGCAGCTTCTTTTCTTTTGCTGAACATTTCCTCACCGTCTATAAGGACGACCCTACTGTGGGCATGATTCAGGGGTGGACTCCACTAACTGGAAGATTTGTTCCAGAAGGTTACTTTAAGTCGACTAGGCCCAAGGTGTGGGGATGGGCCACTTGGGCGGATGTCGCTAAGTCCTTTGATGGTGCGATTCCAGAACTTTCCAAGGAAGCCATAGTCCGACGGTTACTCGCCGTCGACTACTCTAGGGCTCAGGCCAGGAGATTCGCTCGCAACCTTCTGAGGGCATCTGAGATCGGTACTTGGGACTATCAGTGGGTTTGGCACTTGCTGTCAAATAACCTAAAGTCGATAAGCCCAACGCGCAATCTCGTCCAAAATGTAGGTTTTGGGCAGAACGCAACGCACACGAAACACAGCCTCGGTTACTTCGACAAGCCAGCAGAGAACGTGGAGGACACAATCCTCAGTTGTAGCCTTGTCCGGTGGTCCAAGGTTCTAGACCGCGCGGAGGCCTTATTCGTCGTTCTCGGAACTCTGCGAAGGGCGTTTTCCAGCCCTGGTCAAAGTTTACGGCCATTTCTTCACCTGGTTCAAGTTAGACTTAGGACTCTGAAATGAAGCTAGTGTTGGCAGTTCTGGCAACCAAGCTTGAGCCGTGGGATGAGACTATCCAGTCCCACCAGAAACCAGCCTTCCTTGGGCAAAAAACTCCTGACAGCGCCCCTTACTGGCTTTACGCCACTGGAGCGCGCGGATCTCATGGCAAGCAATTTGATTTGCAAGATGCTCGGCTTCTCAGAGATCGCTATAACGATTACCTCCATAGAATTTTTGGGTTCCGCGCTGTCAGAAGGAACCCGAATAAGTCGAGCAAAGCATTTGGGAAACTGCTTGATGAACTTTACACGGGGTCAAAAATTCAGAGCGAAGACTTTTGCTGCTCTATTCCGGACGGCCTTTCGACCTTAGGGTTCAGGACTCTTGCATTTATGGAATATCTTTTGGATCATGACGATTTTGAGTTTATGTTTAGAACAAACACGAGCTCATTTGTTCACTTCAATCGCCTTCTTGAGTTAGTCGACCGAATGCCGACTGGCAGTCCCATTTATGGGGGATTTCCAGTTCGGATGGGCAATCTCTACTTTGCGAGCGGAGCGGGTATTCTTCTCAATCGTAGGGCGGTAGAGTTGTTAATGAAATCTAGGAGAAGCTACGACTTTTCCTATCTCGACGATCAGGCTGTCGGCCTTCAAATGCGAAGGTTACATGGGGTTCCGATCACTCCGCTTTCCAGGGCGACCTTTACTCAAAAGGTTTCCTCCAGAGGTCCGCTAGAAATCCTAGAGGGGGAAAGGATTGACCGACCAGATCTATTTCACTGGAGGTGCAAGTCGGATGACCCAAAGGTTGAGCGCGAGAGGATTGACTATCTTGCGAGGCTATTCAGTTCTTAGGACCAAGGTTCGGCATCGAGTTGGTTTATGGATAGGACGGCTCGCAGCTAGATTTCCCCTAACGGTTGATTACTTGAGATCGAAGGGATTCCCTGTGAGCGCGTACATGCCTCTACACGTCGTCGGCTTAGAACGGGCTTATAATTTTGTTTCCCATTCAGAGGACCTACACACCCTTCACAAAGCTTCACCAGCAATCTTTGAAGAACACCTTTGGCACACAGAAGACCACATTGGGATGGGCAAGCTTAGGATTCCGTTAATACGGGCAATCAAGCTAGAGGACCAGACTCCAACTCGCCTAATTTCTGAGATCATGCCAGGTGACCGCTACAATTTTTCGTCCGAGAAAGCCTACCTAGAAAATTATCGCACCGCAGGCTACGCATGGAGCCCTAAGAAAGGGGGTTGGGACTCGATGCGACTTATTGAAATAGCCAGTAATGGGTGCTTTCCTATTGTCCCTCGAATTGATAAATTGCCCGCTGGCTCCTTGGCTGGTTGGCCTATCCCTCTCCTCAACTCAGTTAGCCTGAAGGCTAATCGAGGTGAGTTGTCAATGCCTTCCAACAGCGAAAGGCGCCGATTGGCAGAACTAGTTGTCGCCAACTTTTCAGCGGAGAATCAAGCAAAATCGATACTTCGTTTGATGCGGCTTTCAAAAGATGCGCGCGTGCTTTTCTTGAAACTAGGCGCGATAAACGAGGTAGATTATGTCGCTGATGGGTTCTTGGTCGGCTTTTCAAGAGCGCTCCATAGTAATTTGTCCCACTTTGGGCCAGTGCCGTTTTATCTAGGTGGGGAGCAGAAATCTAACTCATTCGTGCATGGTCTGTACGGAGGGGGCTTCGGTTACTCAGGGGAGCTTGAACACGAGCTTGAAACAGTACCTTTTTACGGAGGGCACATCTCTCTCTCTGATGTGGTCATTGAACTAAGGGATAAATCAGAACCGTTTGATTTGGTGGTGGTTTCGAGAGCCGAGTCGCTATTTAAGCTGGATGCAGATAAGGAAGGGGTGCTTGAAGAGCTTTCAGGTCTGACGAAAGTAGTTTTTCTGGACGGTGGAGATTTGCCGAGCCCCACTCAGTTCGTTTGTGCGGTATCGAGGTTTGGAACTTACTTGAGTCGAGAGAGCTAGAGGGTCTTTTGAACAATCACGGGAAGATGATTAGGGGTGTCCATTCCCTCTTTGTATCGACCTGAAACAAGAATGAACGCTCGAATCTCTAGATTCGTCTAGTAACGAAGCGGGATTGTGTCGATTGGGGCGCAAGACATACCTTTGTTTTTGATCGCTCAATGTGGAAGCAATAAACCGCGCTCGGAAGAAAGAGCGAGAATTCAGCGAATGAAGAATCTTAACTTGCTTCGAGACGAACTCGAAAGTACCGAAAAGGCATTGGAATTTAATCTCTATGCATCTAACGCATAGGATCGAACTTTGAAGTGTCAGTGCTCCCGGGGAACTTTCAGACGGAGGCCTCCACTTCGACACCTTGCTCAGGTTTTTCCGAGCGATTCCAGGATGATACCCTTCTCTTAAATGATCACAGTTAGTTTCGTGAATTCGAGCCGGGACCAGATTGGGGATATGCGTTCATGAAGCAGACCTACCTTAAACTCTACTGGCCGAGCAGAAGATTCTTACTTGGTGTTTTGAGAAGCTTGAATTGGTTCCTACCTGGTTTCAGCCGATTCAGAGGAAGAAGGCTGCAGAGACGTAATCTCAATGAATTGAAGGATGCGCTTATCGAAGTACCTCTTATCAGAGCTGGCTCTAAATACGACGGGGGATATCTCATTCCCCACTTTGCACGAGGGGAGATAGATGCTCTTTTTTCTCCAGGTGTTGCAGCCAATGCTTCTTTCGAGCTTCACTTTGCAGAGCAAGGGGTGAAATGTCACCTAGTGGACGGAAGTATCAGTCGGTCGCCCGAGGTCCATGAAAATATCTTCTTTGAGAAGGCGTGGTTGTCAGCGAACAATATCGATTCGCAGAAGCACCTAACTCTTGTCGAGTGGATTCATAGCTCGGGATACTCAGAGAGTCGCTCGCTGGGTCTTCAGATGGACATCGAGGGGTCTGAGTGGGGGATTTTTCAGAGCACAGACTCGGAAGTTCTGGAACAATTCAAGTTCATAACAGTGGAGTTCCATTGGCTCCAGGCGTCGTCAAAGTATGAGTCGGCAATGATTGTGGAAGACTGCATCAGGAAGTTGCTCAAGACACATTCACCAGTTTGGATTCACCCTAACAACGGAGATTTTGCCATTCCACTCTGGGGGTCAGTGCGATACCCACCACTTTTGGAAACCACATTTCTAAGGAATGATCTCTTGACTCGTAAAGGCCAAGAGAGCGATGACGTAAAGGATTTCAGAAGCGTTGGACAAGTAAACAACGATCAAAGGTTTGTGAGCTTGAGAGGCGTATCTTGGCTCCAGAAAGATTCCAAACGCTAGGTGGCTGTCTGGTTGCTAAGGCGAGCGCGGTCTGACGAAGAAGATCAAATTACAAGCGTCGAAGTGGCCCCCAATCGGACACGACGGGATGTCCCCGCGCCTGATGTTGAGAAGGGATATAGAGAACTAAATTGAATGCACTTCCTAAAACCACGAACTCAGAAACATCTCTAGCGAGACTTTCGTCAGAGAACTTGTTGACAAAGCTAGTTCGCGCGTTCACTGTTAGACACGCCCTTTAGAGCTTCGATGAATAACGACATGGGCCTCTTACCGAAGTGACGTGAACGGCATGATGGAGGCTTGGCGCTTTCATCAGTCTGGAGTGAATTCAGGTTATCTCTGTCGAATGTGTGGCCGAAGTAGCATCCACTTAGTGTACGGGCTGACTTTAGTTGAAAGCACTAGGAAGCGATGCATCAACGAACGTGTAGCCTATAGGCGATTCCTTCAATGTACCCCGGTAGGAAGAACGAGACTTATCATTCCGCCCCACAGATGGGTGAGTTAAGGACGGAGCAGTGTGAGAGCAATTTTCGTGATTGACCTAAGGGGCAAATCTGGAAAGTTTTCCTTCTCAGAGGAGTTGACTAACCCAGGCGTTGGAGGATCTGAGGCTTACATCGCAAGCTTAGCGATTCTCCTAAAGTCTCGCGGATTAGCTGTAGGTCTTGGGGTTCTAGGCAAGGCTGATGTCAACACTTCTCCCAACATGCCAGTTGAGCCTTTGGAAAAGATGTTGCCTGCCGTTGGATCAACGCTAATTGTAAATTCAGGATCCCTCGATTACGCTCTCCACTCTTGGGACCAGTTTGCGAACTTAGTTGTGGTATCTCACCATCCCTATGACGCGAATCTTTGGATTTATAGAAGTGAGCTTAGACAGCGTAGGGCGCACATTGTGTCCCTTGGATCTTACCAATATGCGAGCAACCGCTCAGATTCTCTCAATCATCTCAGGATTCCAGGCTTGTGGCCAAACGACGTCAAGCGTATCGACTCAAAAATGCGCTATGAGAAGAGGATAATCGGTTTTGTTGGCTCTCTGCATCCATCAAAGGGTCTCCACGACGCACTGAAAATTGTTGGGCGACTGCCCCCAGATAGTTTTGAATTCCTCCAAGTTATTGGAGGAGAGGGGCTTTACGCTGACCCGCGCGAAAGCCCTACCAAGATTCCAATTGGAAACTCGAAGTATCGGAGACGTATCGAGCGTTTGCTTGAACAATTTGACCTTCGTGAGAAAGTGCAATTTGAAGGTGTTGTAGAGGACATAAGGCCATTCCTCTCCAACTGGCGGTTCGCCATCCTAAACCCTCGTGGATTCGGCGAGGCCGACAGTCAGACATTGAAAGAACTTCTCAGCAATGGAGTTCCAACCTTCGCTTCAAGAAACTTCGGACTTAGCGACTTTACTGAGTCCAATCCGAAAGCGGCTCTGGGTAGACTTGCCCCCGGAAGGGATTCGCGCTCGATACTCTCGTCTATCGAAAGTTTCGAGAGCTTTGAGAACTTGATTAGACCGATGAATGCGTACGTAAGTACCCATAAGGGTTGGAATGAAAAAATTATTGATGAGTGGACCAGATTGCTAGACCCAAACGCGGATGAGGCTTCAACTCGTGTATTTTCTGAATCGGAATCTCTTCGTCGCCTCTCAAGAAAGGTGACTATGTTCTTAACTGCAATCGTTATGAGGGCTCAATTTCTCTTTGAGCGACGACTGAGCAACCGAAGGACCTAGAGGTGAGACTAGTCCTAATTGGCGGCTCTGGATTTGTGGGTTCCAACCTTGTTCAAGCTTGGGTCTCCGGAGATTTTCTGAATGCAGTCTTCGACTCTATTTTGATTATTGACAACGGCTCCTCTGGGGGCCATTCAAGAGTCGAAAAACATCTAAGTTCTAGGATCAGATTGCTCGACATGGATGCCGCAAACGCGGCCGAACTGGCTAACGAGCTGCGCAGAGAGGACTTCGTAATTTTTCTTGCGGCGAATCCAGATATTTCGAAAGGTTACACGGAACCCCGTCTCGACTTTCAGAGTGGCACAGTTACCGCTGAGGCTGTGGCGGAAGCTTGCAGGTTGTGCGGGGTCGGATATCTATTCTTTTCGTCCGGGAGTGGAGTTTATGGCGACAATTCGGCGGGCCACCTTGACGAGGAATCCGTGACAACCCTGGTTGTCTCCCCCTACGCCGCAAGTAAGGTTGCAGCCGAAGCACTTTTCTCGGCGTATGCAAACATGTTTGGCATGCAAGTGGGAGTTGCTAGGTTTGCGAACCTTGTCGGCCCAAACCAAACACACGGAGTCGTCTTCGACTTTGTGCGCAAACTAAGGGCCTTTCCCGGGACGCTTCAGGTTCTCGGCGATGGTCACCAGACGAAATCGTACCTTCACGTTAGCGATGCTCTCAGGGCGGTGGAGCTTATATGCAATTCCATGCTGACGGAGCCTATTCAAAGCTCAACTCGGTTCTTCAATGTGTCGAATGTCGACGTTATCAGCGTGCGTGAAATTGCGGAAATTGTGCTTGAGGTCGGCGACCTAAAGGAGGCCTCACTTGCTTATACTGGTGGCAGAGCCGGCTGGCCAGGTGATGTTCCAAGAGTTCACCTATCATCGAGTCGAATCGAAACCACACTTGGATGGCGACCTCGATTTTCCAGTGCAGTGGCCATCCGAATGTCAGCCCATGACGAGTGGGCTGACACATGATTATTACTCGAAGTCCACTCAGAATTACGCTTGGAGGTGGAGGCACAGACCTCGAAAGTTACTACTCTGCCTTCGGGGGTTTCTTCATAAGCGCTGCAATTGACAAGTATGTTTACGTATCCGTCTCAGAGCCGTTCAGGCCGGGTTTCTTCATTAAGTACAGCAAGCTTGAGGAAGTAGAAAAGGCACAGAATCTCGAGCACCCGCTCATTCGCTCTATGCTTCTTGAAAAATACCAGAATCTTCGAGACTTGGAATTCTCCTCGTTCGCCGACGTTCCTGCCGGGACAGGACTCGGTTCGTCAGGGGCTTTTGCAGTTGCAGGGCTTCGAGCTCTCAGCCGTTTCTCTAGCGAGCCTCTTGACCCCATCGCATGTGCCGAGTTGGCATACTGGCTTGAGAACAAGAGTTTGAAGGAGACGAGTGGAAAGCAAGACCCGTACGCTTCGGCGCTTGGAGGCCTTAGGGCCTTCACTATCTCGCAAGATGGGGCCGTCACATCCCAGCCAATTGCGGTAACCAACGACTTTTCTGAGGCTATTGAAGCTAATCTTCACCTCTACTTCACAGGGCTTACCAGGCGATCCTCCGAAGTTTTGCTTAGCCAAGACCAGAAATCAAAATCTGGCGACAGGGGGATTCTGGACAACTTGCATTTGACCAAGGAGCTCGGCTACCGAGCCGTCGAGGCGCTAGAGAGGTCAAGCATCTCTGAGCTCGGAAACCTGTTCAATTTGCAGTGGGAGCAAAAACTTTCCCGTTCTCCCGAGTCCGTAAACGAACACATTCATTATTTGCGGAATCTGGGCCTAGCGTCTGGTGCGATCGGATCTAAATTGATTGGCGCAGGAGGTGGAGGCTTTCTCCTGTTCGCGGCTGAGCCACTTCCGCGGTTCCTAAGGGAGATGAAGAGTGCAGGGGTGCGAAAGGTTAGTTTTTCGATAAGCCACCACGGAGTTCAAGATGTCATCTAAGGACTACCCGCCGGTTCTAATTTTGGCGGGCGGTCTGGCTACCCGACTCGCTGGACTGAATTTAGGCATCCCAAAAGCTTTAGTCCCATTTAGCGGACGTGCTTTCATTGAATGGAAGATAGAGTCACTGAGGCTACAAGGACTGAACAGGTTCATACTCTGTCTTGGTCACGGCTCTGAGGCAATCTGCGAACATCTAGGCCAAGCGGGCATACTCGAACAGGTCGAAATTGTGCATGACACTCAGCCCAACGGGGGGACCGGAAGGGCTGTCAGAGATGCATTTCCAACTAATATCAGTGAAGTGTTTGTCACCTATGGCGATAATTTGACATTTTGTGATCCAGCGAGACTCGTGAGCGAAAGTCTGACTCACTCCGCGTCAGCTCTAGCGATTGAAGAATCTAATCGGCCTGATTTGCCCAACGGAAATGTTAAGTTTTTACGTGATTCCCTAGTTCGTTACTCCTCTGCTTCAACTGAGGCAATGCCCTTCGTGGACCATGGGATTCTTCTTCTGCGGCATGAAGACTTAATGTTGGCAACCAAGACTCTCGGCCCAGGGGGATCAGCTAAGTTGGAGAGTGTTTTGGGACACATTTCAGCTGGGGAGCGTCTAGTCGGAGTGAAAACTGATCGCAGATACCTCGAATTTGGAAATGAGGCTAGTTACATGCAGGCCCAAAGAGATTTTTCTAGTTACTATGAGAAATATGTTCATCACTAAATTCATTTCGAACTTTGTGGACTCAGTCGGTCTTATCAAAGAGGACGAGGTTGATGCCCTGATCCAAGCGCTCGTATCTGTGAGGCAGGCAGGCGGGCGAGTCTTTGTAGCCGGTGTTGGCGGTAGTGCTGCAAACGCAAGCCACATGGTGAATGATTTGCGCAAGTTGGCCATGTTGGAGGCTTATTCCGTGTCTGAAAACATCGCTGAAGTAACCGCTAGAGTCAATGACGAAGGATGGGACGGGGCCTACGCAGAGTGGCTCAAAGCGTCGAACTTTAGCGCCCGAGATGTTTTGTGTGTTTTGTCCGTTGGTGGCGGGAGTCCGGAGAGAAAAGTTTCGATGAATCTCGTCGCAGCTATTGAGCTGGCAGTGTCTGTTGGCTCAAATGTGATTGGAGTAGTTGGTCGGAGTGATGGGTTTTTGTATCGCAAGAACTTCCCGGGCGTAGTCCTTGCTCGAAGCATAGAAACCTCCCAGGATACGCCAGTCTCGGAGTCTCTTCAGGCTCTAGTCTGGCACCTTGCCGTTTCCGACCCCAGACTCCAGCGCAAACCCACTAAATGGTGAGGCTCCCTTCTCTCGTTATTTTTGACCGAGACGGAACACTCAATAGGTTGGTGGACTACGACGGTGAAGCGCAGGTGGCTCCTCGGCGGGTCGATGATGTTCGTCTCGTTGAAGGCGCGAGGCAAGTTCTGGAGTCCCTCCATAATTTGGGAGTAACCATAGCCGTGGCGACAAACCAGCCAGATATCTCCAGAGGGCTGATCTCTTCTGAGGAGTCAGACTCCATCGGCAAAGCAGTTCTTGAGTCGCTTCCGATAAGTGCTTACTTTGTATGTCCACATGACAATCCGGATGGCTGTGATTGCCGAAAACCGAAACCTGGGCTACTTTTTTCTGCACTATCAACGTTCGGTTGCGAACCCAACGACGCAGTTTTTGTTGGGGATCGTCAGTCTGACGTCGAGGCCGGGGTTGCCGCTGGTATATTCACAATTCTCATCTGTGACCACTGTTCTCACGCCGAACATGATAAGTTCACCTGCGTTAGGCATATCAGCGAGGTTGTGGAGTGTATTGGAAGTCTAGATGATTAAAATTTTTAGCGACGCGGCTACGTCAGATTCCCTCAGGTTAGCAGCTGCTAATCCTGTAATTAGCGGGGTGACGACTAATCCGACATTGATGAGGAAGGCGGGCGTCACAAATTACAAACAATTCGTGCAGGAGGCCCTTGGGTTGCTGGACGGCAAGCCCCTCAGTGTAGAGGTCGTATCTGGAGAACCACATGAAATATTCTTAGAGGCTAAGGAGTTGCACAGGTGGGCGCCGAGCCTATTCGTGAAAATTCCGATAGTTCTTCCAAGTGGGGAAGGCCTCGGCGAGGTAATCAGGCGGCTTTCCATGGAGGGAGTGAAGCTCAATGTGACCGCCGTGATGACAGGATTTCAATGCAGGGTTGCTGCCGAGAGCTTGGTTGGGGCCCCGTCGGCGATTCTCTCCATCTTCGCAGGCAGAATAGCGGACACATTGGTGGATCCCTCACCACTTTTTGCAGAAGCGGAGAATTGCTTGAGCGCCAGTGGGGTAAGAAGTCAGGTCGATTTGCTCTGGGCAAGTACGCGGCAGATTTTCGACCTGATAACGGCTGAGGCTGCTGGTGCAGACATTGTTACGATCGCGCCAGATCTGCTATCGAAACTTACTCTGCAGGGCAAGGATCTTGAAGAGTTTTCCAGGGAGACCGTTCAGATGTTCATGGATGATGCTAGGGCTTCAGGCCTGCGAATTTTGTAATGATTCTGAGAAGCCCACTTGTCTCAAATCTTGGATTCTTCAGCAAATCAATTTGAGATGATTGGTTCTTCAATTCTCTTGACACAAGTAGGTTGCTAGATGGTCTCCTGACCTTGATCTCGGCCTGTAAACTGAAGGGGAGGTAATCGATGCGCGGATATCTATGCGGAAATTCTGAGCGCGTTTGCAAGAACGGAGAGTTGCTTTGAATTTGCCCAGCAAGCAGCCATTTTCAGGTGACATCGACGGGGAGGTAGTACAAGCCACCCTGGGCCCCAACGGTATAAATCTGAGTTCCTCTCTGAACAAACTTGGGCTCACAAATTTCGACCCCGGATTTGTAACGACCTCCTCGACGACAAGCGCAATCACCTACATTAATGGAGATCTGGGAACATTGCTCTACAGGGGCTATAAAGTAGAACAGCTAGCATCTAGCAAATCCTTTCTTGAGGTTGCTTTTCTCTTAATTTATGGTGAGCTTCCTGGAGCTACTGAGTTGAGGGATTTCGATTATCGAATTCGTCGACATACTCTCCTGCATGAGGATTTGAAGGATTTCTTTAGGATTTTTCCTCAGACTGCACACCCGATGGCTGTGATCGCCTCAGGCGTCTCTGCCCTTTCGACTTTCTACCCTGACTCTCTCGACCCTAGAGAGCCTGATCAAGTTGAGCTCTCAACAATCCGACTTTTAGCGAAAATGCCAGTGCTTGCAGCCTACGCACACAAAACGGCGTTGGGCCAAGCTCTTTTGTATCCAGACAACTCGCTTGGAATGATCGAAAACTTCTTGAGGATGACTTTCGGCACATACGCCGAAGAATATGTTCAGAACCCTGTGATCACTCAAGCGCTCGACACACTACTTTTACTTCATGCCGATCACGAACAGAACTGCAGTACCTCAACAGTCAGGCTGGTCGGGTCTTCGCAGGCGAACTTGTTTGCTTCTGTCTCAGCCGGTGTGAGCGCGCTGTTTGGACCCCTTCATGGTGGCGCTAATGAGGCCGTGCTTAGCATGCTTCAGGAGATTCGTGACTCTGGAGATTCCGTTCAGCGTTATGTTGATAGAGTTAAGAGCAGGGAAGACGGCATTCGCCTCATGGGCTTTGGCCACAGGGTCTACAAGTCGTTCGACCCCAGGGCAAAGATTGTCAAAGCAACCGCAGATCGAGTTCTTGCTGAATTGGGCGTGAACGACCCATTGCTCGGCATCGCAAAAGAGCTTGAGGCTGCCGCTCTAGCGGATGAGTACTTTGTAGAGCGCAAACTGTACCCCAATGTTGATTTCTACACAGGTGTCATTTACAAGGCAATGGGGTTCCCGCCAAAGATGTTCACTCCTTTATTCGCGATTGGTCGCCTACCGGGCTGGATTGCGCACTGGAGGGAGATGATGTCAGACCCAACTACTCGTATCGGAAGACCTCAGCAGGTCTACGTAGGCCCTACTGAGCGTCACCTGTAGTTAGGAAGTAGACGATAGTATCGCCGTAACCAGCTTCCCGACGAAGAGAGAAACCCTCAGAGAATTCGGGAGCGTTGCTCTTGCTGGACCTCTCAAGCACGATTAAGACTCCTAGAGCCTTTGGAATCTGCTCAAGAAGTTTCCAAATCTCAGAGTTCGATAACTCATAAGGTGGATCAATAAAAATCAAATCTGCCTGAGAGGCTGCATTGAGAAATCTCTCTGCCGATTCTTGCCTCAGGTTGATCGAGGCCTCCACTCCACTCTTTCGCAGGCCTGAATCTACTAACGCAATGTTTTCTTTGCAGATTGCTGCTGCTGCTCGATCTCTTTCCACCAAGGTCACTGATTTTGCGCCCCTTGAGGCGGCTTCTAAGCCCAATGCACCAGTTCCAGCGAATAGATCTAAGACAACTGCGCCTTCCAGCACATCCATGGACTCGAGGATTGAAAAAACGCTTTCCTTGACCCTGTCTGAAGTTGGTCTAGTTGCCTTAGCTGGACCCTTGAGCCTCAATGACCCGACCACTCCGCCAATAATCCTGCTCACTTGAGTGAGCCTAGCGAAGCCATGGGTTTCGCTAGGGGATTATTGAGAGGTGCTTCTAGACCAAACAAAACTCTCCGGTGTACTTGGCGATAAGACCGCCAAGGCATTCTTGAAGCAGTTTGGATTTGAGACCGTCTCAGACCTTCTCGAGCACTATCCAAGGCGTTACGCCTCTCGAGGCGAACTCACTGACTTGAATGAACTGCCCATTGGTGAGCAGGTGAGTCTTGTTGGTGAGATAGAACGAACAGCGGTAAAGCACCTTAAGGGTCGCTCGGGAAGCATCTTTGAGGTCACGCTTGGGGATGGCTATGGGCAACTCTCGTTGACCTTTTTCAACCAGTCCTGGAGGCAGAAGGAGCTGTCAGCAGGGAAACGCGGACTGTTTTCCGGAAAGGTGACTGCCTTCAATGGAAAACTCCAGCTCGCTCATCCTGACTATGAACTATTTGAAGAGTTAGATGAGGAGAAAGCTCAAGCCTGGGCAGAGCTACCAATCCCAATCTACAAAGCCTCTGGACCGCTCACCACCTGGAAGATCCAGAAGTCAGTCGCAATCGGTCTTGATGCTTGCCAGGTCCTAGAGTTACTTCCTGCAGGGCTACTAGCCAAAGAGAATCTCATCACTTTGGAAGACGCAGTTCGCAAAGTTCACACCCCACTCACTGCCGAGGACTGGAAGTCTGCTCGAGACTCACTGCGCTTTCACGAGGCTGTTGTTTTGCAGGCTCAGTTGGAGAAACAGAGACTTGAGCAGGGTCAGCTTGCCTCAGCTCAGCGCTCCGAGGGTGAGTTAGTTGCCTCATTCGATCGAATCTTGCCCTTCACCTTCACCGCTGGGCAAAAGCTTGTTTCCAAGCAAATCTCGAAGGACCTTGACTCCGGCAAGCCAATGCACAGACTCCTTCAAGGCGAAGTTGGTTCCGGTAAAACAGTTTTGGCTCTGCGGGCTGCATTGACCGTTGCAGATTCGGATGGGCAGGTGGCTCTTCTGGCTCCAACAGAGGTGCTTGCCTCTCAGCACCTTTCGAGTATCCATAAGACTTTGGGTCCGGAGCTCTCTCGTGAGGTTGGCATGAGACTCCTAACTGGCTCTCAGGGCGTAAAAGAGCGCAAACAGACTCTGCTGGATCTAGCGAGTGGAAAGTGCAAGCTGGTAGTCGGCACTCACGCGCTGATTTCGGACAACGTTGGGTTCTATGACCTCGGACTCGTAATCATTGACGAGCAGCACCGCTTTGGCGTTGCTCAGCGAGAGAAACTTCGTCAAAAAGCAAAGCTTGCGCCGCATGTGTTGACGATGACTGCAACCCCTATACCTAGAACGGTTGCCATAACAGTCTTCGGTGATCTCGATGTTTCGACACTCACAGAGCTACCTGCAGGTAGGCAAGAAATCAAGACACATGTTGTTCCGGTCTTGAATCCAGCACTCGTGGCAAGAGTGTGGGGGCGTGTCAAGGAAGAAGTGGACTCGGGTCGCCAGGTTTTTGTCGTTTGCCCGCGGATTGAGGGACAAGTGGAAGAGGAGTTGCAGGAGAGGAGTTCTGATGCAGTTGAACCCGAGGCTGAGGAATCTGGATTGAAGTCAGCTGCTGCCACCGAAGTGTTCCAAGCCCTGCAGCAGAACAAGGCCCTCGAAGGATTGCGTATTGGACTACTGCACGGTCGACTCAGCAGTGACGAGAAATCAGGGACCATGACGAGTTTTGAGAAAGGTGACATCGACATCCTGGTTTCGACGACTGTTATCGAAGTTGGCGTGAACGTTCCAAACGCATCCGTCATGGTCGTTTTAGATGCTGATCGATTCGGCATTTCACAGCTACACCAGCTGCGAGGGCGAGTCGGAAGAGGCGAGCATTCTGGCCTTTGCCTCCTAGTCTCAGCTGCAGAGCAAGGCAGCCTTGCGATGCAGCGGCTGGAGGCAGTTGCGGCCACCAATGATGGCTTCAAGCTCAGCGAGATCGACCTCGAACTTAGGGGAGAGGGTGACGTTCTTGGCAACTTGCAATCAGGCGGCAAGTCATCGCTAAAGCTATTGCGGGTGATCAGGGATGCTGAACTAATCGAAAGAGCCAGAGGTATCGCCAAAGACCTATTTGACGCTGGTTTGACCCCAGGATTGAAGCAGCTTCTCGAATTGCAGGATGCGCAAGCTCTCAAGCAGAGCTAACCTTTGTTGTTGTGACTCAGTTAGCCATCTACCCAGGATCCTTTGATCCAATCACCTTGGGGCACCTGTCGGTTTTGAAGCGGGCTGCCAGAGTGTTTGAGTCTGTTGAGCTACTCATCGTTCACAACCCTTCCAAGAATCCAACCTTTTCTCTCGCTCAACGAGTCGAGCTCGCTCAAACTTCGCTTATCGAAGTTGGAGCACCTTCAAACATCAAGGTCTCAACTCTCGAGTCTGGCTTGCTCGTCGAGCATGCTCAAAGTCTTGGCGCAAAAGCCATCATCAAGGGGTTTAGGACTGCTAGCGATATTGAGTATGAACTCCCTATGTCACAGGTGAATAGAGACCTATCCGGGATTGAGACAGTGTTTTTGGCAGCAGAGGCAGGTTTCGGTTTCGTGAGCTCCTCACTGGTTCGTGAGGTTGCGTCGCTTGGGGGAGATGTAGCGAAATACGTCACTGAAGCCGTTGCTCAGGCTCTTTCGGAGGTCTCCAAGTGAGTTTCAAAGTTCCAGTCAAGGACATTCTCAAGCACCCTGGAAACATGCGGGAGTTGGTTCTTTGTGAATCTTTTGGCGAGAAGGTTGGCACCCCAGTCGCCTACCTCCCAGAAGCCACCGAACTAGAAATCGACTTGCGTTTAGAGTCGGTTCACGAGGGGATTTTGGCGACCGGTGAGGTTTTTGCAACAGGTATTGCAGAGTGCTCTAGGTGCTTGGATGAGATAAAGCTTGAAATGGAGGTGGATTTCCAAGAGCTTTTCGCCTATTCTTCTTCATCGGATGACGAGCTGGTCGTTGATGGCGAGCACATTGATTTAGAGCAGGTCGTCATTGATTCGGTGGTTCTGAGTCTTCCCTTCCAACCCGTGTGTAGCCAAGATTGTCT
>CAXNHX010000006.1:0-27747 GCA_964202305.1 Aquiluna sp. | reverse complement strand
ATTACCCTGATGCCCTCCTGCTGCAAAACACGACAGGCTTGCGTTCCCGAGTAGTCAAACTCACAGGCTTGTCCGATGACTATGGGCCCTGAACCAATAACCAGAACGGAATTGATATCTGGTCTTCTCGGCATTAGTTCTTCTCCTGGATTAGCTTTACAAACTTGTCAAATAGGTAGTGCGAGTCATGTGGCCCAGCGGCTGCCTCGGGGTGGTACTGCACCGAGAATGCCTTGATGTCTTGGCACTCCAGACCCTCAACCACGCCATCGTTTAGGCCGCGGTGCGACACTCGAACTTTGCCAAAGCCCTCAGGGCTCTGAGCCTCGTCTTGCTCAAGCTGGACTGCGAAGCCGTGGTTGTGCGCGGTGACCTCAACCTGCCCAGTGGCTTTCTGCATCACCGGCTGATTGATACCTCGGTGACCAAAGTCAAGCTTGTAGGTCTCGAATCCCAGTGCTCGACCGAGAAGCTGGTTGCCGAAGCAGATTCCGAAGAACGGGACATCGTTTCTGAGAACTTCACGGAGCATGACCACTTGATCTTCGCTCGCCTGTGGATCGCCAGGCCCGTTCGAAAAGAAGACACCATCGGGGTTGGAGTCGAGAATCTCTCTAGCGCTCGCACTCGCGGGGAACACCTCAATTTCAACGCCGCGTTGTGCAAGGTGCTCGAGGGTCGATTTCTTGATTCCTAGGTCCAGGATCGCAACTTTGCCAACCCGTTGTCCTTGGGCTTCTATGCTGTAGCGCTTTGGAGTGGTAACGACGTCGCTGAGCTTCAAACCCGCCATTTTGGGAGCAGTTTTCACTTCGGCCAGCATCTCTTCCTGGCTTAGTTGAAGCCCAGAGAAGATGCCCGCCCGCATTGCCCCGAGAGACCGAATCTTTAGTGCCAGCGCTCTGGTGTCAAGGTTCGAGATGCCTACGATTCCCTGTTGTACGAGATCATCTTGCAAAGTTCTTTCGGCGCGGAAGTTGCTCGCCATTCGAGATGGTTCTTTCACCACATATCCAGCAACCCAGATCCTGGAGGATTCCTCGTCGCGAGTATTCATTCCAACTATTCCGATGTGAGGTGCGGTCTGTAACACAATCTGGCCCGCATAGCTTGGGTCTGTGATTGTCTCCTGGTAGCCGGTCATTCCGGTAGCGAAGACCAGCTCGCCTGTCGTCTTGCCTGGTGCACCAAAGGATTCACCCTCGAAGACAGTTCCGTCTTCGAGCACTAGATAGGCGTTAGCCACGCTGTACTCCTGTCGCATTCTCAATTGCTTCTTCATACTCCTTGCGCTTGCTAGCGCTCGCCACTCTCAGATTTGTCATCAGCTCTTGACCTCCAAGACGCCATACCAGGACCATTAGGCCGTCTCGTTCGACACCCTTGTCGATGGTTGCGCTGGCCCGAGTTAGCCCTATCAAGTCATTTCGCGGAATGAACATTGATGGCTCCCCCACCCTCTCGATCGAAACGCCAAGGTCGGATGCAAAGAGCTTTGCTTTCCCCCTGCCACCAAGGCGATGGGCCCAAACTCTCGAGAGCGGGCTGACTGCAAAGACCGTGCTTGCATAAAAAACGTCGCCCAGTTCTATCCCTCCAACGCTTGGCGATGGCTCTGGGAGCTCGAGCTGCTGCTCCTGCTTTCGACGCTGCACCGAGCGATAAACCCTCCATGCAATCAAGAACACCAACGCTATGAGCAGCGTTCCAATCAGTTCACGAATCACTTCTGGACCAGCTTTCCCTCTAAAACGGTGAATTCACCGCGATAAATCGTCATCACAACTTGCCCCGGCAACTTCCGGCCCGCAAATGGATTGTTCGAACTCTTCGAATTTGTTTGTGGCAGTATTTCGCGCTGGGCCGCTGGATCTATGAGGGTGAGGTTTGCAACCGCACCGACGCTTAGGACGCCCTGGGTGTCAAGCCCCGCAATCTGCGCCGGCTTGGTGCTCATGACCTCTTGGAATCGCTGCCAGTTCGAACGGCCAGTCTCGATTAGAACCTGCTGAACTACGCTCGCTGCATTCTCTAGCCCAACCATTCCGAAGGCAGCCGCGTCCCATTCACAATCCTTCTTCTCTGAAGAGTGTGGGGCGTGGTCGGTGCCAACTACATCGATGGTGCCGTCGATCAAGCCCTCTTGGAGGGCAAGGGTGTCGGTCTCGGTTCTGAGTGGAGGGTTGACCTTGTATACCGGATCGTAGCTTCGCACCAGTTGCTCGGTCAGCATCAGGTGGTGTGGCGTCACTTCAGCGGTGATGTTGATGCCCTGCTGCTTTGCCCAGCGAACCACCTCCACGCCACCAGCTGTTGTCAGGTGGCAAACGTGCAACCTCGATCCGGTCTTTTGGGCCAGCAGGGCATCGCGTTTGATGATGGACTCCTCTGCCTCCCTTGGCCAGCCAGTCAAACCAAGCTCTGTTGCCAGAGCACCTTCATTCATCTGGGCACCCGGAGTGAGTTTGGGGTCCTGAGCGTGCTGAGCAATCACCCCACTAAATTTCTTAACCTCTAAGAGCGCAGCTTCCATTAGAGCCTCGTCAAAGACGCACATGCCATCATCGCTGAATACCCTCACATTGGCAGCCGAGTTAGCCAGCTCTGAAATCTTTGATAACGCGATGCCTTCGAGACCTTTCGTCACAGCACCGACCGGCTGAACATGGACGTAGCCAGCTGCAACTCCCAGGGCGAACACCTGGTCAACAATCTCGGCGCTATCGGCAACCGGGTAGGTGTTGGCCATTGCTAGGACCGCCGTATAGCCACCAACTGCTGCTGACTGAGAACCAGTTAGAACCGTTTCACTGGCCTCAAAACCCGGCTCACGCAGGTGGGTGTGCATATCCACAAATCCGGGCAACAGAATCAGGCCGGAGCAATCAATGCCCGATTCTTTGACGCTACCCATTTCGGTGATGACACCCTCGACGATTTTCACGTCAACGCGCTCACCTTGAGCGTTGCTCGCATTCTTTAGAACGATCATCAAATCTCACCACCCGCAAGCAACTGGTAAAGCACGGCCATTCGAACTGAGACACCGTTTGAAACCTGCTCCAAGATCGCGGAGCGAGGATCGTCGGCTGCCGCGGAGGAAATCTCGAGGCCTCTGTTCATCGGACCCGGGTGCAAAATAAGCGCTTCGGGACTGAGCGATTTCAGCCGCTCATCAGCTAACGACCAATTCTTTGAATACTCACGCTCTGAGCCGAGCTGATTCTGCAGCATCCGCTCGCGCTGGACGCGCAGCATCATGACCACGTGTGGTTTCTTGGCGAGCGACTCCTCGAAGTTGTGAGAACTTGTAACACCAAGTTCCTCAACGCCGGTGGGCATGAGGGTCTCTGGACCGGCAACTTCAACCGCGGCTCCAAGGGTTTGCAGCAGGTGAATGTTTGACCTTGCAACTCTGGAGTGCTTGATGTCGCCAACGATTAGCACTTTCACACCATCCAGGTCCTCGCCCGTTGAAAGGCGTTGCCTGATTGTGATTGCATCAAGAAGTGCCTGTGTTGGGTGCTCATGCGATCCATCCCCGGCGTTCACGATCGATGCGTTCACCCAGCCCCTGTGAGCAAGGTTATGGGCGGCCCCCGATGCGGGGTGGCGAATCACAATTGCATCCGCACCTAGCGCCTGCAGTGTTTGTGCCGTGTCCTTCAAGCTCTCACCTTTTGAAAGCGAAGAGGTGGCAGCGGAGAAGTTAATCACATCCGCACTGAGCCTGGTGGCCGCAATTTCAAAACTGATTCTGGTGCGAGTCGAATTCTCAACGAAGAGATTCACAATGGTTTTGCCCCGGAGAGCAGGAAGCCTCTTTACCTCGCGCTGCGAAACGGCGCCGAGCTCCTGAGCGTTATTCAGCAAGTGAATGGCATCCGCGCGCGTGAGGTCTGCAGTTGAAATTAGGTGCTTCATTCCCCAATCACCACCTTGTCTTCGCCATCTGTCTCCGTTAGCAGAACGGAGACTCGCTCCTTAGTGGATGTCGGCAGGTTCTTCCCCACGAAATCGGGACGAATGGGAAGTTCGCGATGACCACGATCCGCCAGCACGGCAAGCTTCACCTGTTTTGGGCGGCCAATGTCCGTGATCGCGTCGAGGGCTGCCCTGATCGTGCGGCCGGAGAAGAGGACGTCGTCAACTAACACGACCACTTTGCCGTCGATGCCAGAGGTAGGAATTTGGGTTGGGGCAATTTTGCGTTCTTTGCTCACAAGGTCATCTCGATACATCGTGATGTCTAGACTCCCTGCCGGAATTTGGTACTCGGGCTCTATCAGCCCAATGATTTTCGCAATTCGATCTGCGAGGTGGATTCCTCTGGTCGGTATACCCAGGATTATCAGGTCGGAATGACCTTCGTTTGCCTCCAAGATTTCATGGGCAATGCGCTTGAGGCATCGCTCGATGTCTGAGGCGTCAAGTACTACACGTTGGCTCATGGCCAGCTCCTTCTTCGCCTCGCTGGACGAATTTAAAGGACATTTGGGCTAAAGCATAACAGCTCTAGAGGGCGGCTCCGCCTTTCGCTAGGCGAGCCAGAACTCCGTTGATAAATTTTGGCGAATCGTCTGTCGAATACTCGCTTGCCAGGGCCACGGCCTCAGCAATTGCTACCTCGTTTGGCACTTCTTCGTTGTGGAGGATCTCCCAGGAGGCCAATCTGAGGATGGCACGGTCAACATTTGGCATCCGCTCGAGCGTCCAGCCGTCAGAGAGCATCTTTAGCTCGTTGTCAATCTGGTCTGCATTGGCAAAGTAGCCCGTGAGCAGCATCTCGGCGTAGTCGAAGATAGCCTCTTGGTTCTGCCGGTCGGTTACCTCCTCGGAGGTTTCACGAAGAAGCGTCAGGGCATCGTCCTTGCGCACACCTGCGGCGTATAGGGCATCAAGGGCCCGTTTGCGAGCTTTGGTCCGGGCGCTCAACTATTCGCTCGCTCGGCCGAGGTACTCACCGGTTCTGGTGTCCACCTTGACCTTGGTGTTGTTGTCAATGAAGAGCGGCACTTGAATCTGGTGACCGGTCTCTAGGGTTGCTGGCTTAGTTCCGCCACTCGAACGGTCCCCCTGCAAGCCTGGCTCGGTGTAAGTAATTTCGAGTACGACAGAGGCCGGAAGTTCCACATAGAGCGGGTTGCCCTCGTGCAGGGCAACCGTTGCTAACTGGTTTTCAAGAAGGAAGTTTGCCGTCTCGCCCATGACGCCTGAATCCACTGAGATCTGCTCGTAGTTCGTGCTGTCCATAAAGATGTAGCCCGAGCCGTCGTTGTACAGGTACTGCATGTCGCGACGATCAACATTTGCTGTCTCGACCTTTACGCCTGCATTGAAAGTCTTGTCAACGACCTTGCCACTTGTGACATTGCGCAGCTTGGTGCGCACGAATGCGGGGCCCTTTCCAGGCTTGACGTGCTGGAACTCGATGACACTCCAAAGTCCATTGTCAATCGCTAGGACCATGCCGTTCTTCAGATCGTTTGAGGTTGCCATCGTTCTCCTTGTTGGGCCTATGAGATTCTAGTTGCGTGCTAGCTGCTCGATGGCCATGAGGTAGCTGTTGAAACCAAATCCTGCAATTACGCCAGTGGCGACTCCAGAGATAACGCTGGTGTGACGAAACTCCTCGCGCAGGTGCGGGTTGGATATGTGCACCTCTATGAGCTTGTTTCCAGCCGATGTGTGTGCAGCGCACGCATCTCTGAGCGCGTAAGAATAATGTGTGAAGGCTGCAGGGTTTATCACCACCGGATACCCGTTGGTGAAGGCCTCATGGAGCCAGCCGATCATTTGCTCTTCGGAGTTGGTTTGTCGGTTCTCAAGCTCGATACCGAGCTCGGCAGCCTTGGCCTCAAGGGTGCTTGTCAGACTTGCCAAGCTGAGGCTGCCATAGACCTCCGGCTCTCTCGATCCGAGAAGGTTCATGTTTGGGCCATTGAGCACAAGGATTTTCATAGCTAAACGCTATTCCACTATCGACTGATATGCCGTGAATAAGAGCTCTTTGGTTGGGGCATGCAGAATCGACGGCTTGCCGATTCGATCCAGAATCACGAATCTCAATGCTCCAGACCTTCCTTTTTTGTCGCGCTGCATGCTGGAATACAGCTGTTCCCAGCGGTCTGCTCTGTAGGTGAGGGGTAGTCCGAGCCCCCCTAAGACGGACCTGTGTCTTTCAACCTCAGCCTCAGAAAGCTTGCCTGAGAGCAGGGATAGCTCGGCAACGTACATCATTCCGATTGAAATTGCGGCTCCGTGACGCCAGTTATAACGCTCGGCTAGCTCCACCGCGTGGCCGAGCGTGTGACCGTAGTTAAGAATTTCTCGCATTCCCCAGTCCTGAAGGTCAGCGGCTACTATGCGCTCCTTTATCGCGACGCATCTCTCAATAATCTCCCTGAAGGTGTCAGATGCTACATCGGTTGCCTGATCACCGCTCTCGATTGCCTCTAGGATCCAGGGATCCTCAATAAACCCGTACTTCGCTACCTCAGCCATTCCAGCGAGGAGTTCATTTCGAGGCAATGTAACCAAAGTATCGAGGTCCATGAAGACCTGATGAGGCAGGTGAAAAGCCCCAACCAGGTTTTTCCCCTCTTGGGTGTTAATTCCCGTCTTACCCCCTACGGCGGCATCGACCATTCCTAACAGGGTTGTTGGGATTAGTACCGAGCGAACTCCCCGTAACCAGGTCGCAGCGACGAATCCAGACAGGTCGGTTGTTGAACCTCCCCCAAGGCCAATCACCGCGTCGTTGCGCTGGAAATCCGCCTGTCCCATGATGTCCCAACAAAACGCGGCAACCTCCACGCGCTTCGCGGCCTCGGCTGCTGGAACCTCGGCCAACAAGGCCTCGAATCCCTGTCGAACCAGCGTTTCTCGCAACACTTCAGCCGTGGCGGCCAGCGGCTGTGGGTAGACGATCAGAGCCTTCCTGACTCCGTCGAGACTCCCCGCTACGTCCTCCAACAGACCGCGCCCGATGATGGCATTAGTTTTCAAGGGCTAACTCCTCAAGTTCAGACATCAGGGTGCGGATGGGTCTCGAGCCCGTGAACAGTGTTGCGCTCGCCACAGACTTGTATAGGCCAACGCGCTCCAGATAAATCCTGTCCCATGCCGACGGGTCATTCTTTAGCAGCGGTCGTTTTTCCAAATTTATCTTTCCCAGCACACTTTCCGAATCCGTGTCTAGGAAAATCACGCGGTGACCGGCGAGTAGCGATCGATTCTCCTCCCGAAGCACGACTCCTCCCCCAGTTGCAACCACATCAAACTCGCTGAGCGCCTTTGCTAATGCCTTGGTTTCGAGATTCCTGAAGTGGTCCTCGCCGTGTTTTTCGAAGATGCGGGTAATTGATCCGTGGCGAGCTCCGATAAGTCGATCGGTGTCGGCAAACTTTGCTCCAAGTTTTTTCGCAAGCTTCTTCCCGAGGGTGGTTTTACCCGCACCCATGGGCCCAACCAGCACGATAGCGCGAGGCATTACGGCCTTACGATGCGCGAACGAAGCGTCTCTGGAATGTTGGCGAGGTATGACTCAAGGTTGCGCTTAGTCTCTGCTAGCGAGTCGCCCCCAAACTTCTCAAGCACGACATCTGCGATCACAAGGGCAACCATCGCCTCCACGACTATTCCAGCTGCTGGAACGGCGCAGACATCGCTGCGCTGGTGGTGAGCGGTTGCAGCTTCACCGGTTGAGGTGTCTATGGTTTGAAGCGCCCTTGGTACGGTGCTAATTGGCTTCATGCCGGCGCGCACACGAATGATCTCGCCATTGGACATGCCACCCTCTATGCCACCGGCGCGATCGGTCACTCTCTGAACTTCACCATTTGCTGTAACAATCTCATCGTGCGCAACCGAGCCGCGACGGCGCGTGGTTTCAAGGCCGTCACCAATTTCTACTGACTTCATAGCCTGGATACCCATAACTGCGCCAGCCAATTTGGCATCGAGTCTGCGATCGGAGTGAACGTAGCTCCCGAGGCCCGGAGGGCATCCGTATACCAGGGTCTCTACAACGCCTCCGACCGTGTCTCCACTCGAGTGGCATTCGTCGATCTCGGCAACCATGGCAGCGGATGCTGCTTTGTCAAAAGCTCTAACCATATCCTCGTCAAGCATTGGAACATCCTTGGGTCTGGGGAGCTCAACTGAATCTGAGACTGCCGTGCCGATGGCCACGGTGTGGGTCACCAACTCGATTCCGAGCTCTCTAAGGAAGTTCTGAGCTACTCTGCCCAGGGCCACGCGAGTAGCGGTTTCTCTAGCACTCGCACGCTCCAGCACCGGCCTAGCCTCTTCGAAGTTGTACTTCTGCATTCCGGTGAAGTCAGCATGTCCGGGCCTTGGTCTTGTGAGTGCCGCTCCCCTGCCACCAGAGATCTCTTCTGGTTCGACCGGTGCGGCGCTCATGATCTTTTCCCACTTTGGCCACTCGGTGTTTGCAATTCGAATCGCAATGGGTCCGCCCTGGCTAAGGCCGTGACGAATTCCAGTGGAGAGCGTTACCTCATCTTTTTCAAACTTCATGCGAGCGCCTCGGCCGTAACCGAGTCGTCTGCGTGCCAGCGCATCCTGAATGTCCTCCGCGAGCACGGGAACTCCAGCAGGAAGTCCCTCCATTACTCCAATGAGTTCGGGTCCGTGTGATTCTCCAGCAGTTATCCAGCGCAGCATCAGGCTATTTTGCCATGCTTAGGAGGCTCAGGAGGCTTTCTAGTAACTCAGCTTCATTCTCGAGAGGTTTGTTCTCATGTCCAAAATTGAATAGGCGCTGCTGTCCGATTGCCTGATGGATCAGCATTAGTAGTCCTGACACGTATCTCCCAGCCTTGATTTCGGGGTTTGTGTAGGCAACATCCAGCAGAGTTCCTTTAATGTGTTTTTGATCCAGCAGGCTCGGTAGAGCAGCGGGAGGAAGCGTGCTTATCACCACTTCTGCCTCAAGGGCATCGTCCAAATTGACAAGCTGCGCCTCAAACTCGCGCGCCAGAACAGCAGATGACTCAGGGTTTCGAGCGAAAAGCAACTTCTTTGCAGGTGGAAATGCAGCGAGTGCGCTCCTAGCCGTTGCTCCAGATCCGAGCACAGCAATGCTCTGTGGCTGGGAGCCGATGGCATTCTGAATTCCCATGACATCGGTGTTCGAACCAAGGAACCCGCTACCAACTCTGATGAGGGTGTTCACGCTCTTAGTGACTTTTGCCACTTCGGAAATCTCGGTTGAGAGAGCGAATGCCTCATCCTTAAGGGGCATCGTTACGCTGAACCCCTGGTAATCAGGTTTTGTGGCTAGGAAGGATTCCAGCTCACCGGCAACGTCGAAGCGCTCGTAGCTCGCATCCACCCCGCGTGACTCGAAAATGAAGTTATGAATTTTTGGGGAGGGTGAGTGCGCAATCGGTGATCCAAGAACCGCAAACTTCTTAGTCATAATCAGGATTGTCTCTCAACCATTGACGATAAAGCTCAGCTGCCCTCTCGTGTTCAGCCAGGGTCTCAGAGAATACAGTCTCGCCAGTGATGAGATTAATAGAAACGAAGTAAAGCCAGTCCCCCTCGGCAGGCCTAACAGTTGCCTCAATCGCCAAACCACCGGGAGAGGCGATTGGCCCTGGAGGAAGCCCTGAGTTGTAGTAGGTGTTATAGGGGTTCTCGGTGTCTGCCATTCCTTGTTGAAACGAGTCGATCGATCCCTCGAAGTAATACTTCACAGTTGGGTCTGACTGCAACGCAATGTTGCGGTCAAGACGGTTAGCAAACACCCTGGAAATCTTGAAGAAGTCTTCTTTTATGAGTCCCTCGAGCTGGACGATAGAGGCCAGCGTAAGTAGCGGAAGCGATTCCTTCAGGGTCAGCCCGTAGTCATCGAGCTCAGCCTCCATGCGATCCAGCAGGGTGTTGATGACCGTATCTGCGTCCACCCCGGGGTTGAAGGTGTAGGTGGCGGGGAACAGAAAGCCTTCTACGCTTGGTGCCTCGTCAGGCAACCTCGACATCGCGGCTTCGATCGCGCTTTCGAGCTCAGCCCTGGGTATCCCCAAGTCCGCCTCGAGCCGAGGCAGAATCTCGGCAACAGTTAAGCCTTCTGGGATAGAAGTCTGAACCACGACCTTGTTGGTGTTTGACAGAAGTATCTGCAACGCTCTGGCGGCCGGAATCTGTGTGGGGTACTCATAAACGCCAGGGTAAAAGGTCGGGTCAGCTGCAATCATGTCGCGATAGATGGATTCAAAGCTCTTAATCACATCGGCCTCAACCAGCTTGCGCGTAACGTCGGTGCCGGTATCTCCCGGCTCGATCGTGATCTGGACCGTTGGACCACCCTGGCCGTCGTAGTCCTCAACTTGGAAACGTGCAATGAACTCATTGATTGAGTCCCTGGCAATGAAGTATCCACCTGCAACCAGACCAAGCAAGATGCCTATTGAGACCAGTGCCGCAAGCGTCCCCTTAATGCGGTTCTTGGGGACGGAGCTCTGCTCAAACTCGTCAAGCATCAAACTCCTCCAGTCCTTTTCCCGCCAGTCCGTCTCGCTCGCTGGAGAGTGCAAAATCAAGAATTAGCGCCGCTGCGCTGGCGTCAATTATGCCTTTCTGCTCTCGAGAATTCTTGCCGGCAGACCGTAGGGCTGCGCTAGCGCTCTTGGAGGTCAGTCGTTCATCGATCATTCGTATTGGGACTGTGACTCTTGCCTCAAGTTTCCTTGAGAAGTCGAGTGCCATTTTTGTGCTCTGGGTTTGGCCGCCGGAGAGCGAGAGCGGAAGGCCAATGTAAAGACAGACGGGCTGCTCCATAGCAATCAGGGCCAGAATTTCAGCTATTGCTCCCTCGTTGTTCAGCAGCACCGAGTGCGGTAAGCAAAGGGAGTCCTGAGAAATTGCAACGCCAATCCGTGCGTTACCAATGTCCAGTGCGAGCTTCCGCACTACAGGCTGCTTACTGCCTTGTCGATTGCCGCTTGCAAGTTCCTAACCTCTGGACCGCCGCCCTGGGCAAAATCGGGTCGGCCTCCGCCGCCACCACCCAAAACTTCAGAGGCGGCCTTTACTAGTGCACCAGCGTTCGCCTTGGACTGTGCTTCCTTTGCCACGCCTGCCATCACGACCGCACGCCCCTCTGACTCCAAGCCAAGTACAACTACCGCGCTCTCACCCAGCTGCTGGACGAGCTTCGTGGCCAATTCGCGAAGACCATCAGGGGTGACAGCACTAACGATTGCGGTAACAACACTGAGTCCGGAAATGCTCTTCGCCGAAGCAGCAAGTGCAGGGAGCTGGGCCAGCGCGAGTTGGTTTTGAAGTGCAGCTAGCTCACGCTGGGTCTTACGAAGCTCCTCGAGCGAGTCAGCAATCTTGTTTTCAAGCTCCTCTGCCGGAGACTTTAGGCTCTGCGAGAGGCGACGAATCAAGTCTCTCTCCTGGTGTAGCGCGCTAAGTGCATCTAACCCGACAAGGGCTTCAATCCTTCTGGATCCGGCACCGACCGAGCTTTCGGAGGTGAGGGAAACAAGCCCAATTTGAGAGGAGCGAGACACATGGGTACCACCACAGAGCTCTCTGGACCAAGGTCCACCCACCTGCACAACGCGAACCTCTTCGTCGTATGTCTCGCCAAAGAGGGCAATTGCACCCCAATCCTTTGCCTGAGGTAGCGTCATGAACTGAGCACTTACTGCAAGATCGGCTCTAATCGCGAGGTTGGAGACCTCTTCAATCTCGCTCTTGGATAGATCGCTCAGAGCCTCCGACCAGTTAAAGTCGAGGCGCATGAAGCCGGGCTTGTTGAAAGATCCTGATTGCAGCGCCTCTGGTCCAAGAACCTGGCGAAGGGCTGCGTGCACGACGTGGGTTGCAGAGTGAGCCTGGCAGGCTCCCAATCGCCAATCGGCATCAACCAGGGTTTGTGCTTGCTGATCGACGTTTACCTCACCTTTGGTAACACGGACGCGGTGAGCGAAGAGACCCTTTACGGGCTTTTGAACATCCAACACCTCAAGCTCAAAGCCGTCGCCGACAATCCTTCCGGCATCCGCCGCCTGACCACCTGACTCGGCATAGAGCGAAGTCCTATCAATGAAGACCTCGCCGAGCTGACCCTGAGTGAGCGAGCTCACGCTCTCTCCCTCTCGAACCAGTCCTAGGATCTTGCCCTGAGTCTCTAGCGACTCATAGCCAAGGAACTGAGTTTGGCCCAGTGCTCGAAACTCGCTGTAAACCTGAAGGCCTGCAGAACCAACCTTCTTACTCTTGGCATCTTCTTTTGCCCTCGAGCGCTGCTCCTGCATAAGTTCGTTGAACTTTTCCCGATCAACTGACTTTCCAGCCTCTTCAGCGATCTCGACCGTCAGGTCTATTGGGAATCCATAAGTGTCGTGCAGCTGGAAGGCCACCTCACCTGATAGCACGGGTCCCGAGGTCTCCAGAGCTGCATCAAGAACCTCAGTGCCACTGGCTAGGGTGCGCAGGAAGCCCGCCTCTTCGGCAACTGCTGCGCGGTGGACTCGAGGGAAGTTCTCCTCGAGCTCCGGGTAGGCCTCGACCATGGCGTTCTTGGATGCGGTGAACAGATCTCCAAGAGCTGGGGTGTCAACTCCAAGCAATCGGAGTGCCCTAACGACTCTCCTAAGCAAACGTCTGAGAACGTAGCCTCGACCCTCATTGGAAACCGAAACACCATCGCTCATCAGCATGAGAGCCGAACGAACATGGTCGGCGATAACGCGCATGCGAACGTCGTCCTTCTCGTTCGCTCCATATTTCTTACCACTGAGCTCGCTCGCCATGTCGATTAGTGGTCGAACCTGATCGATCTCGTAGATGTTGTCCACGCCCTGAAGCAAGAACGCTACGCGCTCGAGACCCATGCCAGTGTCAATGTTCTTCTTTGGAAGTTCGCCGAGAATCTCAAAGTGATCCTTGGTTCCACCGTCTGCTCGCTCGTACTGCATGAAAACGAGGTTCCAGATCTCTATGTAGCGATCCTCGTCGGCCTCTGGGCCACCCTCGGCGCCAAACTCTGGACCACGATCGAAGTAAATCTCACTGCAGGGACCCGCCGGACCGCGTTGCCCGGTAGACCAGTAGTTGTCTGCCATTCCGCGTTTTTGAATTCTCTCGCGTGGAACGGAGGTCTGCTCAAGCCAATAGTCAATCGCTTCGTCGTCGTCCTTATAGACGGTCACCCAGAGTCGCTCTGGGTCAAAGCCGAGTCCGCCATTTGCTTCGGAGGCGGTTAAGAGTTCCCAAGCGTAAGCAATCGCTTCCTTTTTGAAGTAGTCCCCGAATGAGAAGTTTCCATTCATTTGGAAGAACGTGCCGTGACGTGTGGTCTTACCGACCTCGTCGATATCCAGTGTTCTTACGCATTTCTGGACACTGGTTGCGCGTGCATAGGGAGCGGGTTCAACGCCGGTCATGTAGGGAATGAAAGGAACCATGCCGGCAACCACAAACATTAGGGTGGGGTCTTGGCTTATGAGTGGTGCGCTGGGAACCACCGTGTGGTTTTTGGACTCGAAGAATTCGAGCCAGCGCCGTTTGATTTCGGCGGTCTTCATGGATTACTTCTTTGGAGCAGCGCGCTTCTTGGGAGCCTTGAGCTCGGCCTCGCGCTCCTGGTAGCCCTCGGCAATCGATGCCGAGAAGTCTTTTGCGGCGGTGACAACCTCATCTACCGCCTCACGGGCTTGAGGATTGTCGCGGTACTGGGCAAGACCCAGTGCACCGATACCGATACCCGCCAGAAACCAACCAAGCTTTGACATTCTGAACTACCTCCGCTTACCGAGAGCCTTGAATGTTCCCTGAAGAACACCCACCAGCTTAGTTAGTGGTGCTCCCACTGAGGCAGTGAAGACGGCCACCAGAGAATTGATGTTCTCGGTGACCTGCTCCACGTCCTCAGTGATTTGATCAATTCGCTTGAGCTGCTTATTTGCCTCGGCCAAGGTCACCTTGGTCTCAGCCAAGATTGGCTCAAACTCTTTGTTAAAGGTCTTTACGGTGTTCGAGGTCTCGTCTATGAGTCGACCTAGTTTAACCAGTGGTACGCCGATGAAGAGCACGAGCAACGCCACAGCCGAAGCTAGAACGATGCCTGCGATCTCGCCACCGGTCATTAGTGACTACCTTGCTGCGTAGTACTCGACCACAAGCTGAACTTCAGCGGTCACTGGGACCTCTGAGCGCTTTGGTCGACGAACCAAGGTTGCCTGCAACTTGTCGAGGTCAACGCTTAAGTACTCGGGAGTCTTGTTCAGCACATCAGCGTTACCGCCTGCGGCTGCTACCTGGAAAGGCTCAGTCTTCTCGCTCTTCTCGGCGACGTGGATCATCTGTCCTGGCTTCACGCGGAAGGATGGGCGGTCAACGCGCTCTCCGTCAACGAGGATGTGACGGTGCACAACCATTTGACGGGCCTGGGCGATCGTGCGAGCGAAGCCAGAACGAAGAACTAGGGCGTCCAGGCGCATCTCCAATAGCTCAACCAGGTTCTCACCGGTCAAACCTTCGGCGCGCTTTGCCTCTTGGAACACCTTGCGAAGCTGAGCCTCGCGGATTCCATACTGTGCCCTCAGGCGCTGCTTCTCGCGCAGACGAACTGCGTAGTCAGAGTCGCTCTTGCGCTTGGTGCGGCCGTGCTGACCCGGTCCATAGGGTCTTTTTTCCATGTACTTAGCAGCCTTTGGGGTCAGCGCGATGCCCAGGGCACGCGAAAGCCTCGTCTTGCTGCGGGATCTAGTTGTCTTCGACAAAAAGGAACCTTTCAAACTTTTAGTTGGATTTCGTTAGGTTGCAGATTCCAGCCGCTGAATCTAAACAACCTGACGAATACTAGCAGTTTGGCTGTTAGAAGTCACTACCCCTCAAGGATTTCCCTGATCAGGCGCAGCCGCTCCTGCAGCGTTCTCTCGAACCCGTGGTCTGATGGCTTGTAGTAGCGCTCGTTTAGCTCCGCATACCGCTGCTTGAGAATCCCCTTTGGATCATCGTGTGGATACTTATAACCGACGGCCCCGGTGGATCGAAGCGGCGCTGGAATTGGCTTCAGTTCTGAGCTCTGAACATCCTCTAAGGCCTGGTTGATTGCCTCGTAAGCACGATTGGACTTGGGTGCGAGCGCTAGGTAAATGGTCGCTTCGGCCAATGGGATGCGCCCCTCGGGCATGCCGATCTTTTCGACTACAGATGCAGTCGCCTCTGCCAAAACCAGTGCTTGCGGATCTGCGAGGCCAATGTCCTCAGCCGCCAGAATCATCAGGCGTCGCGCAATAAACCTCGGATCCTCTCCCCCGGCAATCATTCGAGCCAGGTAATGAATTGCAGCGTCTGCATCGGAGCCTCGGACGGATTTGATGAACGCGCTAATGGTGTCGTAGTGGAAATCACCTTTAGCGTCATAGGCAATCACGTTCTCGGATGCTGTCTTCGCAACGTCAAGGTCGATTACAGAGGAGGCCATAGCTGCAGCTTCTAGCAGGGTCAAACCCCGTCTCGCATCTCCTGAGGCGATCGATGCGATGTAGTCAAGTGCGTCAGCCGTTGCGGATACTTCACGCAGATGTGAATCTGTGGCACGTGCACGATTCAGAAGCTCAGCGACGTCGCCAACCGAGAGTGGCTCCAGGGCTATGACCAGCGATCTCGAGATCAACGGTTTGATGACGCTGAAGGAAGGGTTCTCGGTGGTGGCGGCAACCAGTGTCAGAATCCCTGACTCCACCGCTCCCAAGAGAGAGTCTTGTTGGGCTTTTGAAAAACGATGAATCTCATCAAGAAACAAAACGGTTGTCCTATCAAAAACATCTCGCCGCTTTTTTGCTTCGGCAATGACATCTCGAACCTGGCTAACGCTTGCGCTGATGGCTGAGATTTCTTCAAAGTGAGCGTCGGAACGATCACCAATGAGTCTCGCGAGCGTGGTCTTGCCACTGCCCGGAGGACCCCAGAGTAGAACACTGGTGAATCCGCCATTTTCGCTCTGTACGAGCCTCCGGAGCGGGCTACCGTCCTTGAGCGCTCTTGCTTGTCCAAGTACCTCACTTAGGGACTTGGGTCGCATTCTTGAAGCTAATGGTTCTTGCGCCACATGCGCATTCTAAGCAACGCCTAGAATTACGACTTGCAAAAGACGGTGAGAAATGAAGAACGACTCGAAACTAGATAACTACCTGGCCAAGCAGCAACTCAAGGACAAGCGCGTTGCCAACGCTAAGCGCGACAACCGACTCTTCCCCGCAATCGCTGGCGGGGCGTTTGCCTTGGCAATCTTGTCTCAGCTTGCTTACTTCGGATTTGGCCCTGGTTCGAATACAGAGGAGCCCGTCGCACAACCTGAAGTGACCCAGTCAGAGGTCACTGAGGAAGTAACCGAAGAGGTAATAAATTCTGAAGACGTGCCAGACCCAGCCCTCAGTGAGAATCGTGTTTGGCAGGGAGCAATGAACCTCAACGCCGAAACACTCGAGTTCGAGCTCTATGGTGATGTAGCGCCTCAGGCGGTTGCCAACTTCGTGTCACTCACCAACTCGGGATACTTTGAAAACGTGAGCTGTCACCGTCTGGTGACTGAGGGCATCTTCGTGCTGCAGTGTGGTGACCCAGATGGCACTGGATCCGGCGGCCCTGGCTACAACTGGGGACCGATCGAGAATGCTCCCGTTGGAGATCTATACGAAGAGGGTGTTATCGCGATGGCTCGTGTCGGTGGCAATGACTACTCAATGGGTTCGCAGTTCTTCATTGTTTACGAAGACTCAACAATTCCGTCAGATTCGGTTGGTGGCTACTCCATCTTCGGTAAAGTCACCTCTGGACTGGAAGCGGTCAAGGCAATTGCCGACGCGGGAACCTCCTCTGGAAACTCAGATGGAGCTCCTGCCGAGCCAGTTGTTATGAGCGCGATTTCGGTAGAGTAAAACCTCGACTAATAGGAGAATCCTTTGCATTCCACTGAGTTTGGCCGCGTGGACGAAAACAACAACGTATTCGTAAACGACAACGGCACTGAGCGTCAAGTCGGTCAGTACCCGAACGTGCCAGCAGAGGAAGCCCTCGCCTACTTCGCCAAGAAGTATGACGATCTAGAAGCCCAAGTCAGAATTCTCGAACAGCGCATTGCCTCCGGGGTCACAGACGCCAAGAGCCTCAAAACTGCCCACGAGACCCTGTTAAAGGATCTAGCTGAGCCGAATGTCGTTGGAAACATTCAGGGGCTTCGCGACAGGATCACCAAGCTCTCTGATGCCATCAGCAAGACCTTTGAGAAGGTTGCTGAGGAGCGCGCTGGGGCTATTGCCGAGGCATTGGTGAAGAAGGAAGAGATTGCCTCGAAGGCTGAGTCCATTACCAAGAACCTTGGTGGAATCAACTGGAAGAAGTCCGCCCAGGAGATGACAGAGCTCTTCGAGGCTTGGCAGAAACTTCAAAAGGAGGGTCCAAAGGTCCCCAAGACACAAACCGACCCGATCTGGAAGCGCTTCTCCGTTGCTCGTGCAAAGTTCGAGTCAGGTCGCAGGGCATACTTTGCGGATCTAGATGGAAAGTTCAAAGAGGCCAAGGGCATCAAGACTGCTCTCACAGAGCAGGCAGAGGCACTGGTTTCAAAGGGCTCGGATTCCGCAGTTGAGTACCGAAAGCTTCAAGACAAATGGAAGACCGCTGGCAAAGCCGGCAAGGTTGAGGAGAGTCTCTGGGCGCGATTCAGAGCCGCTGGTGACGCTATCTTTGCCGCCAAGAAGGAGCAGGATGCGGAATTGCGCGTCTCTCAGGCTGAGAACCTAAAGGCCAAGCTAGAAATCTTGAAGAAGGTTGAGGCTATTGACGTGACTGACCTTGCAGCCGCTAAGACTGAGCTGGGCAAGCTGCAGGCCGAATGGTCGAAGATCGGCCATGTGCCAAAGGACGATGTTCGCAAGCTTGAAGACAGGATGCGCAAGGTCGAGAAGAGCATCTCTGAAGCTCAGGCCGATGAGTGGCGTCGTTCAGATCCTGCTGCGAAGGCAAGATCAAACTCATTAGTGGAGCAGCTTGAGGGCGCAATATCTCAACTAGAGGCCGAGCTTGCATCTGCCCCCGCTGGTAAGAAGAAGGAGATCCAGGCTCAGATTGATGCCAGGAAGTCCTGGTTGGTCGCAGCCCAAGAGGCTGTTAACTAAGAACCTTTGATTCGATAGACGTCATAGACGGCTTCGATGCGCCTCACCTGGTTCAGCAGGTGGTCCAGGTGTCCTGGATCTGCCATTTCGAACACAAACTTGCTAAGTGCGACCCTGTCCCTCCCCGTTGAGACGGACGCGCTAAGGATGTTCACGTGGTTCTCGGTCAGCACACGTGTCACGTCACTCAGAAGTCCTGAACGGTCGAGCGCCTCAACCTGAATCTGGACCATGAAGACTCCCCTGGAGTCAGTCGACCACTGCACCTCAACAACGCGCTCTGGGTTGAGTCCCCCGACATTACTGCAGTCCTGCCTGTGCACAGATACTCCATCACCGCGAGTAATGAACCCGACGATCACATCACCTGGAACTGGCGTGCAGCAGCGCGCTATTTTTGTCATGACGTCCTCTGAGCCCTTGACCAACACACCCTGGCTGGTTCTTCTGGGACCGCGAAGCGACTTCGGGACTTGGATAGGAATCTCTTCGGTAGTTGGTTCCTCCGTGAGTCCCTGGAGCTGCTTAATTCGTTCAATAACTGACGCGACTGAGATTTGACCCTGGCCGAGTGCTCCAAAGAGTGCCCCTATGTCGGGCAGTTTCTGCTCAGCTGCGACGGTTGCCAAAGTGTCGGAATTTATGAGTGACTGCACGGGTAGGCCTTGTCGTCTGAGGCCCTTGATCAGCGATTCCTTGCCATCCTCGGTTGCGATCTCACGACGTTCCTGGGTGAAGTGATGCTTGATCTTTGCTCTGGCGCGCGGTGACGCCACGAAGTTGAGCCAATCCTTCGAAGGTCCTGCGGACTCCGACTTTGAAGTCAAGACTTCGACTGAGTCTCCTGCCTGAAGTTTTGATTCCAAAGGGACGAGTTTGCCGTTAACCTTTGCGCCAATTGTCTTGTGACCGACCTCGGTATGCACCGCATAGGCGAAGTCGACTGGTGTTGAACCCGCTGCAAGTCCAATTACCTTCCCTTTGGGAGTGAAGACGTATAGCTCCTTCGCGCCGATCTCGAAGCGAAGATTATCCAGGAACTCTCCTGGGTCTGCCGTCTCTTCTTGCCAGTCGCTGAGTTGCTTCAACCAGGCGTAGTCAACCTCGCCATCGGGCTTCCCCGCTTGGTTCTTGTACTTCCAGTGAGCCGCTACACCAAACTCGGCTCTGGCATGCATTTCCTGAGTTCGAATCTGGATCTCTACCGCCCTACCCTCAGGCCCTATGACCGTGGTGTGCAGAGACTGGTAGAGGTTGAACTTCGGCATAGCAATGTAGTCCTTGAACCTTCCGGGCAGAGGAGACCATCGCGCGTGAATTGCCCCGAGTGCTCCGTAGCAGTCCTTCACAGAGGAAACAATTACTCGGATCCCGACTAGGTCGTATATGTCATCGAACTCGCGGCCTCTAAGCACCATCTTCTGGTAGATGCTGTAGTACTGCTTTGGTCGCCCATCCAGCTTCGCCTTGACTTTGCTGTTGCGAAGTTCGGTGCTGATCGCATCTATCACGTTCTCGGTGTATTCCGACCTGAGCGGGTTTCGCTGGGTCACCAGAGAGACAATCTCCTCATAAACCTTTGGGTAGAGCACCGCGAAACTAATGTCTTCGAGTTCTGTCTTGATTGTTGAAATGCCTAGCCTGTGGGCGAGCGGAGCATAGATCTCAAGAGTTTCTTGCGCTTTGCGCTTTGCAGATTCAATTGGGACAAAACCCCAGGTCCTGGCGTTGTGCAGGCGATCCGCGAGCTTGATTACAAGGACGCGAACGTCCTTACTCATGGCGACAACCATCTTGCGCATGGTTTCGGCCTGAGCGCTATCGCCGAACTTGACCTTGTCTAGCTTGGTCACTCCATCGACAAGCAGAGCGACCTCATCCCCAAAGTCGCTTTTGAGCATCTCGAGCGAGTAGGGAGTGTCCTCAATCGTGTCGTGAAGCAAGGCAGCTGCAATGGTGGCGGGCCCTGATCCGAGATCGGCAAGGATTCTTGCCACCGCTAGCGGATGGGTGATGTACTCCTCACCACTTTTACGCTTTTGGCCCTCGTGATGCTTCTCAGCTGTCTTGAAGGCGCGATCGATTACTTGATAGTCAGATTTAGGGTGATTTGCCCTCACAACGCGAATCAGTTCCGCCAGATCCGTGCCGTAAGAGGTCGAAGAACGGGTGAAAATTCTAGGCAGTCTGGATCGCAGCGACGTGGCTAACGAATCCGACATGCTCACTCCTTGAACGTAGTGAGAATTCTAAGCCCGAGAAGCGAGAACCTTATCCTTCGCAGCCTTCAAAGCTGGCTCATTCTCACGCAGGTGTGCGTAGATCGGAGCGGCCAAGAAGATGGATGAGTAGGTGCCTACAATGGTGCCCACGAACAACGCAAGAGCAATGTCGCGAAGTGTTCCGGCTCCCAAAACCACTGAACCAATAAACAGGATCGAGCCCACTGGCAGAACCGCAACAACTGATGTGTTGATTGAGCGAACCAAGGTCTGGTTTACCGCAAGGTTCACCATTTCGGCAAAGGTTCTCGTCTCTGAGTACTGGATCTCAAGAGTGTTCTCTCGAACCTTGTCGAACACAACAACCGTGTCATAAAGCGAGTAGCTCAAGATCGTGAGGAAGCCAATAACGGCAGCGGGAGTAACCTCAAAACCGACTCCGGCATAGACCCCTGCTGTGAGTATCAGGTCGTGTGCCAACGCCAGCAGTGCGGCAACAGACATCTTCCAAGATCTGAAGTAGAAAGCCATTAGAAGGCTCACCAGGACCAGAAACACTACGAGGCCTGTGAGGGCTTGGCGAGTAACATCCGCTCCCCAGTTTGGGCCGATAAAGCTTGAAGCAACTTCCTCGCCCGGGACTCCGTAAGCCTCGCCAAGCGCCAGTCGCGCTGCCTCAGACTCGAGATCCTCCAGCTGTTCGGTCTGAATTCTTAGGTCGTTTGCGCCAACGCCGGTGACGCTTACCTGAACTCCGGGACGAACATCCTGAATAACGTCAACCACCAATTGCTGGGACAGTCCCTGAGAATTAGTGAGACGGAATTCAGATCCTCCGCGGAACTCAATGCCGAAGTTGAATCCCCCGCGTGCAATTGGCAGGGCGATGGCGAGGATTACCGCGATGACACCAATTGCGTACCAGAGCTTCCTGCGGCCAACAAAGTCATAAGAGCGCTCTCCTGAGTAAAGCTGGTTACCAATTTCGCGAAGCTTACTCATCGCCCTCTCCCTTCGATGCAAGCGCAGCCTTGCGCTCGGCTATGGTCTGGCGTTTCTGAGCTTCTTTAGAAGCTTTGGCTGCCTTGGTCTCCGGCACTGCCTTTGAGATTCGGAATTCACCTCGGCCCTTGTAGGACGCTCGCTGTGCCGTCAGGTCGAAGCCTGACCAGCGGTGACCGGACGCAAAGAACTTGTTTCGCGCAAGCAATTGCACCATCGGGTGGGTGAACATCGTTACCACCAGGAGGTCAATCAAGGTAGTTAGGCCCAGGGTGAAGGCGAAGCCGCGAACCGAGCTGGAGGTGAGGAGGTAAAGCACGACAGCAGCCGTGAAGCTAACTGCGTCCGATACCAAAATGGTTCGGAGCGCTCTCTTCCATCCAGCCTCAACGGCCACTTCAAGACTCTTGCCATCACGCAATTCGTCTCGAATACGTTCGAAGTAGACGATGAAGGAGTCGGCGGTGATTCCAATGGCCACAATCAAACCGGCAACTCCAGCTAGTGACAGGCGGTAACCCTGCCTCCAGGACAAGAAAGCGATTGCAAGGTAAACCAGGATCGCAGCCACGATCAACGAACCAAGAACAATCGTCGCCAGACCGCGGTACTGGAATGTCATGTAAGCAACCACGATGATCAGACCAATGAGTCCGGCAAGAAGTCCTGACCGAAGTGACTCGTCACCTAAAGTCGCGGAAATGTTCTCCTGGGACTGAACCTCGAAGCCGATAGGCAAGGCACCGTATTTCAACTGGTCTGCGAGAACTGTGGCAGATTCCTGAGTGAAGCTGCCAGTTATTTGGGCTTGGCCGTTAGTGATCACAGCGTTTGTTGATGGTGCCGTGATGACCAAGCCATCCAGAGTGATTGCAAACTGGTTCTGTGGTGATGGATAGCCAAAGAGTCGCGATGTTACGTTTCCAAAGGCTGTAGTGCCCTCGGGATCAAACTCAAGGTTTACAGCCCAAGTATTTGTTGACGCACCGGTCTGAGTGGTAACTGTGCCCGAGTAAGCATCGGAGATGTTCAATCCCCTGACCTCAACTGGACCGAGCACGTACTTGTATAGCCCGAATTCATCGCATGTAACAAGGGCCTTAGCTGGGTCATCGACCTGCCCTGGTGTCCTAAAAGTAGTCGAGCAGTCGAGCTCTTCAAACTGCGCTTGTAGCCGCTCAGAGATCCAAGCTGGGTCGGAGGCGTTAGCCGGCTCAGCGATAGGTTCGTCACTTAGAGATGCATAGTCGCTAGGTACTGCACCCTCTGGCAGTGGAGCGGATGCTGCAAAGGTAATAACGGGGCGGAATTCAAGGAGCGCGCTCGCGCGAATCAGTTGCAGTGTATTTGGGTCTGGCACACCAGGAATGGCAACAACTATGTTCTCGTTACCCTGGATAGAAACCTGAGACTCTCCAACGCCAGAGCCATCAATACGCTGACGAATGATCGTTACCGCTTGGTTCAGCTGTTCTTGGCTGGCTTGCTGACCGTCCGCAATGCTTGGGGTGAGAATAATCTGAGTTCCACCCTGAAGGTCAAGAGCGAGCTCCGGCGTGAAGCTTGCCCCAGGCTGGACCGTAACGACACCCCAGACCATGAGGCCCGTAAAGAAGGCGGCGATACCTGCGAGCCAGGAGACCCTACGCTTTGCGGAGGCCGCCGTTGTGTTTTCTGCCAAAACTAATTCTCCTTGGCGGTCATAACGATGCGGACCGCCTGCTTGACCACCGATAGCTTGACGCCCGGTGTGGTTTCAATCTCCATGTCCGAATCATCGGAAATGCGTGTAATCCTGCCCTTGATGCCTGAGTGCAGGAGCACCTCTGTGCCCACCTCGAGGGAGTTCACAAGAGCCTCGGCTTCACGCCTACGCTTTCGGTTCTGCGAAATCAGAAGAATTATCATTACGGCGAGCACGCCGAGTAACAAAAGATCCAAAAGCTTTCCTCACCGATTCGGTACCCCGAAATTATAGGCGCTCAAGCCCCCCTCTGTCTTAGGTAATGCCCAAGTGTGCCAAACCCGCCTGGGTTATCTCTCGACCGCGCGGGGTCCTTTGAATCAATCCTGTTCGGATCAAGTAGGGCTCGACCACTGCCTCAATGGTGTCTGGTTCCTCACCAATTGCTACCGCCAAGGTCGACAGCCCAACTGGCTTGGCACTGAACTTGGTGGCTAATAAATTCAACAGCGCACGGTCAACTCGATCTAATCCAAGCGCATCCACCTCAAACAGCTCCATTGCCGAAGCTACGATTCCGCTATCTATGCTCGCGTGTCCTTTCACGCTTGCGAAGTCCCGAACCCGCTTTAGAAGGCGATTTGCAATTCGTGGTGTCCCTCGAGACCGGGAGGCGAGCAGAAGAGCGGCATCAGACGGAATTTCGATACCTAGTTTCTTCGAGCTCTTGTCAATCACAGTTGCGAGCTCGTGAGGTTCGTAATACTCCAGGAAGGCGGTGAAGCCAAACCGATCGCGAAGCGGCGTAGGAAGCATTCCGCTTCGGGTTGTCGCACCGACGAGAGTGAAGGGGGAAATCTCTAGCGAGATCGAGGATGCTCCCGGACCCTTACCCACCATCACATCTACCCTGAAGTCCTCCATGGCAAGGTAAAGCATCTCCTCAGCAGAGCGTGACATGCGATGAATCTCATCAATGAAGAGCACATCCCCTGGTTCCAGGGCAGACAGGATGGAAGCGAGGTCACCGGCAGACTGAACCGCGGGACCACTGGTTAGCTTCAGTGTCCTGACTGACTCCGCAGCCACAATCATCGCCAATGTGGTCTTGCCCAACCCTGGTGGTCCTGCGAGCAGGATGTGATCTGGGGTTCGGTTACCAATCTTTGCGGCTGCGATGACCAGCTTTAGCTGCTCCACAACCTTCGACTGGCCAACGAACTCGGTCAAGGTGCTGGGGCGCAGCGCCTGCTCGAGCTCCCTATCCTCCCGGGAGAGCTCGTCAGCCATTTAGTTTGCCCCTGCCCAGTTCTGACAGTGCCATCTTTAGAAGCTCAGCGTCGGACGCTGATGTCGGGAGCGCTTCCAGAACCTTTACCGCCCTTGAGGGATCGGTACCCAGTTGAATGAGTGCTTGGAGAACCTTGTCGTTCACAGCGCTGCGCGTGCTGAGACCGACTTTGCCTCCCAATGAGATCAGCAAAAGTTTCGCCGTCTTTGGTCCAACCCCTGGGATTGCTCTGAAAACAGCCTCGTCCTGCGAGTTCACTGCGTTAGCGATACCCTGAGAATCAAGTCCCCCGAGAATGGTCATGGCCAGCTTTGGTCCGATGCCACTGACCGAACAAAGCAGGTCGAAGTAACCGGCATCAGTTTGGGATTCGAATCCATAGAGCGCTAGGTCGTCTTCTCGAACCACCAATTTGGTCTGCATCGAAACCTCTTGGCCTGAGCTGAGCTTGATGGCGTGCCTATGGGTGAGCGCTACAGAGAAACCAACTCCCCCAACCAAAACCACGGCTCTATCCAAAGAGAGGTCGGCGATAGTGCCATTCAGTTGGGAAATCACGTCGCTAACCTAGCTTTCGATTCGCTGCTTTTGCTGCTGCGACCCACTTCTGCTGGGCTGTTGTTCCGACACCAAGGGCTTTCTTATGCGCACAAATTGCAACGGCGAGTGCGTCAGCAACGTCAGCTGGCTTTGGTGTTTGATCCAGCTTCAGAAGTCGTGTCACCATCTCTCCCACCTGATCTTTAGCGGCCCTACCGTGACCTGTGACCGCAAGCTTGACCTCAGACGGGGTGAAGAACTGAAGCGGAACACCGTGCTTGTGGGCCGCCGCCATGAGAGCGCCCGAAATTTGTGCGACACCCATCACAGATCGCAGGTTTGCCTGAGCGAAGACTCTCTCAAGAGCGATGAGCTCGGGTTTGTGCTCAACGATCAGAGCTTCAAGTTCAGCGGCAATAGAGCCGACGCGATCGCGAGGATCGGTTCCTGGAGCAGACTGAAAGAGGCCAAAAGCTACCGCTTTGAGTCCGGATTCAACCACCCCGAAGCCACATCGGGTGAGACCCGGATCGACCCCGAGAATGAGGGCCACTAGCCTTGCGCCTCGAGTTGTGCCAAGACTTCCTGCGAGAGATCCATGTTCGTGTAAACGGATTGGACATCGTCGAGATCCTCGAGAGTGTCGATGAGCTTGATGACTTTGGTTGCAGTCTCAAAATCCGCTCCCATCTTGAGGCTTGATACAAACTCAACGTCCGCGGACTCGTAGTCGATACCCGCGGCTTGCAGCGCTGCGCGGGCCGGAACCATCGAGCTTGGATCGGTCGTCAGAACGAAACCATCTGCTCCATGTGCGATGTCCTCTAGATCGTGCTCAAGTGTTGCCTCGAGGATGGCGTCCTCGGATGGGCCTTCTGGGAGAACGATGACACCCTTTCGGGCGAACTGATAAGACACCGAACCTGGGTCTGCCATGTTGCCGCCGCTCTTGGTGAAAGCCAGTCTAACCTCGGCCGCCGCTCGATTCTTGTTGTCGGTAAGGCACTCAATCAGAACAGCAATTCCGTTCGGGCCGTATCCCTCATACATGATGCTTTGGTAGTCAACCCCGTCGTTGCCGTCTCCCGAACCGCGCTTAATGGCACGATCGATGTTGTCGTTTGGCACCGAGCTCTTGCGCGCCTTGTAGACGGCGTCATAAAGAGCGGGGTTTCCATCCAAGTCTCCTCCGCCATTGCGGGCAGCGACTTCAATGTTTCGGATTAGCTTCGCCCAGAGCTTTGCTCGCTTGGCATCGTTTGCGGCTTTTTTGTGCTTGGTGGTTGCCCACTTGGAATGACCTGACATAGTGCTACTAAATTACCGCCTGTTGGCGCAATTCGATTTCACTTATGAACAAGCCATGCAGGTGGTGGCTACCGGTGATCTCGGGATGATAGGCGGCAGCCATGATGTTTCCTTGCTGAACAGCGACTGGCTCGCCTCGGTATGTAGCGAGAACCTTGGTCTGCCGGGTTTCCAGAATTCGTGGTGCTCTGATGAATGCGACGTGTTCTGTGATCCCCTCATACTCCACCTCGGCCTCGAAGGAATCGGTTTGCGAACCGTAAGCGTTTCTGGATGACTTGATGTCCAGCCCTCCAATGAGCTCTTGGTCTTCCAGGCGTCCCTCGACCTCGTCGGAGAGCAAAATCAGGCCTGCGCAGGTTCCCAGTACCGGTCTGCTGGCAGTGAAGTCTCGCAGCGGTTTCATGAGACCAAAGAGGTTGATGAGCTTCGAAATTGCCGTTGACTCGCCGCCAGGAAGGATGAGGCCATCTAGCTGTTCCAGATCGCCGGGCCGGCGAACACTCCGGGTTTGAACCCCGAGGTCACTAAGCAGGTTCTCGTGCTCCCTAACGTCGCCTTGGAGAGCTAGGACGCCGATAAGCAATTACCAGCCACGCTCCGAAAGTCTGTGCGGCGCGGGCAGGTCATTCACGTTGATGCCGACCATTGCCTCGCCAAGTCCTCGTGATGCCTCTGCAATGACGTCTGGGTCATTGAATGCGGCAGTCGCCTTCACAATTGCCTTGGCTCGCGCAACTGGGTCACCAGACTTGAAGACGCCTGAACCTACGAAGACTCCATCGGCACCAAGCTGCATCATCATCGCTGCATCTGCCGGGGTTGCGACTCCACCGGCTACAAACAGAACTACAGGCAGTTTGCCGTTGTGGGCAACATTCTTCACGAGCTCGTAGGGCGCTTGCAGCTCCTTGGCTGCTACAAAGAGTTCGTCGTCTGACTTTGCGCTAAGGGCACGAATCTCCCCGAGGATCGTGCGAATGTGCTTTGTGGCCTCGGAGACGTCGCCGGTTCCCGCCTCGCCTTTTGAGCGAATCATGGATGCACCCTCAGTGATGCGTCGAAGCGCTTCACCCAGATTGGTTGCACCGCAAACGAATGGGACATTAAAGCCCCACTTGTCGATGTGGTTGACGTAGTCAGCCGGAGATAGCACCTCGGACTCGTCGATGTAGTCGACCTTCAGTGATTGAAGCACCTGGGCCTCCACGAAGTGACCGATGCGGGCTTTTGCCATAACTGGAATTGACACAGTTGCGATGATTTGGTCGATTAGGTCTGGGTCGCTCATGCGAGCAACGCCACCCTGAGCTCGGATGTCCGCTGGGACTCGCTCGAGTGCCATAACCGCGACGGCACCGGCATCCTCTGCGATTCGAGCCTGTTCCGCGTTTACAACGTCCATAATGACGCCGCCCTTGAGCATCTCGGCAAGGCCTGATTTAACTAGTGGTGTTGCAGAATTCTTTTGGGTAGTCATTGTCTAATCCTAAATCTCACTGGCGATGTTCTGAGCAATAGCGTCCCGGA
>CAXNHX010000005.1:0-30572 GCA_964202305.1 Aquiluna sp. | reverse complement strand
ATCGATTCCACCGAGAAGAGTCTCGGTGAGGCGCTTGGCAGGGAGCGGCTAAAGCTGCATAATCGAGCGCAAATGCTCGAGATCTCTAAGGGAGAGTAATTGCAAGCCCTGCCGCGTCAAAGATTGCGCAAAGTGCAGATAGCGATGCTTCTAACCTTTATTTTTATGGGTCACGCAGCGCTCTCATCCGTTGCCTGGGTTCCAGAATATATCTCAAGACTCGAGGTTTCTTTTGCGACTTGGGGCACCATAATCGGATTCGGAATTATTGGATCCATCTCTCCGCTATTTTTTGCCTCTCGGCTGATGATGCGCTTTGGTTCGCGACCGGTTATTCGCGTTGCAAACTACGGCGGTCTTATCTTCTTGGTGTCCCTGGGACTGACATCCGATCCTGTCATCTGGTTCCTTCTTAACATGGCCTTCAACTTCTGCATGTCCCTTCTGGGCGTGAGTGTCAACTCACATGGGGTGCTGCTGCAGAAGAAGATCAGCAGAAACATCATTGGACGCATGCATGCTGGCTGGAGTGTCGGTGCCGTGATGGCTGCCTTTACTGGAGCCGTCGCAACGGTGTACCTGTCTCTTGAGATCTACCTCGTTTTGGTGGCGATCGTGACTTTTATTGTTTTTGAGTTCACTTTGCGATGGCTAATGAGCCCAGTCGAAGACGGACACCTTGAGGAGAAAGCCGGGCTCATCAAGCGACGATTTTACGAAATGCCATCACAACTTTGGTGGCTTACCGTGGGTCTTTTTTGTGGTATCTACCCAGAGGTTGCAATTATTGACTGGGCAGCGGTTTTTGCAAGGGACATTTTGAACGTGGATGTAGCCCTAAGGTCAGTCCCCTTCGCTGTGTTCATGGTTGGCATGATTGCCGGCCGCCTTTCGATGACCAAAATGGCAGAGCGTCATCATCCACACTTGATTGCCTCTAGGGGTTCTTTCCTAGCCGCTGTGGCCCTCACAGTTAATGTCCTCCTAGCGCAGACAGTTGCCGGATTTTCTCCGATTGTAGGCTTGGTCCTGACATCCTCACTCTGGGGCTTGGCGGGATTCGGTCTGGCTTCGGTTTCACCGGCTTTTTACTCGGCAGCAGGTCACGTACCTGGAGTGTCGACATCCTGGGCGGTTTCGCGCCTCAGTTTGTTGAATTCTGTAATCGCAATTGGCGCTAAGACGCTCATGGGGGCGCTGACTGAGGAGGTTGGACTCTCGCTTGCGTTCATTTTCCCAATCGTTCTGGCTGTGGGGGCTGGCGTTATAGCTGGCATGTTCGCCTCACGAGCCAACCAAGAGGAGCTGAATGATGCTGCCCCTGGTTCCGGCCCCATCACGATAATCTCTCCAAATGTGGGGGATAGGTAGTCTTTACTCGTGACGCTTTTGTTGATCGGTAATCAGCCAATGCCCTACGCCTGGGGCTCCGAGCACCTGCTGCAAGAGTTTGCAAACCTGGGTATCGAGGGTCAGCCTGCAGCTGAGATTTGGTTTGGTTCGCATCCAACCGCCCCTTCAGAGATAGTTGGCGAGGGTGCGCGCCTGAATGCGATTGCTCCCAATCTCCCCTTTATGGTCAAGTTCTTGGCGGCTGCTAAGCCACTTTCGATTCAGGCGCACCCCTCTATAGAGCGTGCAAATCAGCAATTCGAGCTTGGCAACCCGAGCTACTCAGATTCCAACCACAAGCCAGAGATGACTATCGCAATAACCGACTTTGAGGCGCTGTGCGGATTTAGGTCGCTTGAGGACATTGAAACTGATCTCAAGTCGCTGGCTGCGGCCAACGACGTGTTTGTTCCATGGCTCAGGGCATTTAAAGAGGGTGGCATTCGCGCAGCCATGGAGTTTGTGTTTGAGCAAAACCTGAGTGCTGAGCTAGCTCAAAATGTCACCGTACTCTCACGCTCGAGAGTTCAGCTGTTCCTCTCCCTCTCAGATCACTTCCCCGATGATGTTGGTCTAATGATTGGCACGGTCTTGCTGCGTCACGTCAGCCTTGCCCCCGGTGAGGCGCTGTTTCTGCCGGCAGGCAACATCCACGCCTATCTCAAGGGCTTGGCCGTTGAGGTGATGGCAGCCAGTGACAATGTCTTAAGGGGTGGACTGACGCCGAAGCGAATAGATGTGCCGGAGCTCATGGAGATTTTGGACTTTTCGCCAATCGAGGAACCCCGGGTAAAGATTCGGACGATTGTGAATGGCCTGACTCACTACCCAGCCAATGTCTCTGACTTCTCGGTCTACAGGGTCGAACCTTCGGCCTCGAACATGCTGATTGATCTGCAACTTGAGCGCTCGATGATTGCAGTCTGCACCGCGGGGGAGATTGAAATTTCGACTTCTAAAGAGGAGTTTCTGAGGCTAAAGCGAGGCCAAGCTGCGTTTGTTTCTGACACTAGATTGTTTTCGGTGACCGGAAGCGGCTCTGGCTATCTGGCTATGGGCTAGCGGTAGTTCGTAAACTGCAGCGCAACTTCCAGGTCTGCACCCTTTAGAAGGGCAATTACATCCTGCAAGTCATCGCGGCTCTTTGAGCTAACGCGAAGTTCGTCGCCCTGAATCTGCGCCTTCACAGACTTTGGCCCCTGGTCGCGAATGAGCTTTGAGATCTTCTTGGCCTGCTCCTGGTCGATTCCGTTCTTCAGGCTGCAGTTAATGCGAACCTCTTTACCCGAAGCCTGAGGCTCCGAGGAGTCAAGAGACTTTAGAGAAATACCGCGCTTGATGAGCTTGGTCTGAAAAACATCGAGCACTGCCTTCGCACGCTCATCAGAGTTGGCCTTGATCAAGATGTTCTCGCCGCTCCACTCGATGGAGGCTCCGGTGCCCTTGAAGTCGTAGCGCTGCTCGACTTCCTTGGCTGCCTGGTTTAGGGCGTTATCAGCCTCTTGGTGGTCAACCTTGCTTACTACGTCGAATGAGGAATCTGCCATGTCGAAAGTCTACTTAGCGCTGCGCCTGGCAGTTGATGAGCGCACGATCAAGTCAATCGGCCAGATGTTCAGCTGCTGATAATTTCTCAGCTGTTTTTCGTCATCGGACTCGAGAATGTCAATAATCATGTTCGCACCCTTCGCGCCCTGCTCGGTGGTGGACTGGTCAATGGTGGATAGACCATAGAAGATGCCCATTGGGTGACCATCCATGCCAATCACGCTGATGTCCTGGGGGACTCGATATCCCAAGTCGCGGGCGGCTTGAATAGCTCCAAAGCCCATCTCGTCTGAGGCGCAGAAAATAGCGGTAGGAGCACTCCTGGGGTCACCAAGCATCTGCTTGGCGGCATGGTAACCGCCGGCGATTGTGAAGTCAGCTTCCGCCATCCACTGCGGGTGGAAATCGAGGTTGGCATCCAGTAGTGCCTCGTGATAGCCGGTCTTGCGCAAGTAGGGCTGGTGGAAGTCCATCTCAGTTGCAGGAGTTCCCGAAATCATTCCAATCTCGGTGTGACCCAATGAGATTAGGTGCTGGGTAGCCAGGCGCCCTGCTCCCTCATCATCAATGGTGAGCGACCTGGCACCTGGAATTGGACCACCAATTCCAACGATTGGCTTCTGCAGTTCAGTCAAGTTCTTTAGCTCATGCTCGGAGAGCTTCAGGGCAACCGTGAGCACACCGTCAACTCGCTTCCGAAGTACCAGGTCTTCGAAGACTCGCTTGCGGTGGGAAACACCTCCGGAAAGGTTGTAAAGCGTTACATCGTAGCCACGGGCAACCAGGGCGTTCACTATCCCTTCGAGCACTGCGGAGAAGAACCAGCGGTCAATGAATGGCAGCACCACACCGATGTTCTTGGATCTGCCAGTTGCGAGCGTGTAAGCCGAAGAGGAGGCCACGTAACCAAGCTCAGCAGCGGCTTTCAAAACCTTTTCACGAGCGCGAGCGGAGACGTGGGCCTTGCCATTGAGCGCTCTCGACACCGTGGCGGTGGAGACTCCAGCGCGCTCAGCGACCTCTACGATTCCTATCATTAGCTAAAACTGTAAAGGTTTACAGTTTTCCCCGCTACAGCTCACCTCCAAAATCGGGTATTGTTTCGGAGTGCCTAAAAGCGCAAACGGCTAGTTACCCAAGCGGCCAAAGGGATCTGACTGTAAATCAGCCGGCTCAGCCTTCGGGGGTTCGAATCCCTCACTAGCCACATCGGGAAGCCCCGCCAATACTGGTGAAGACCAGTAGAAGCGGGGTTTTCTTAACTCCGTTGTGCACATTGTTGTGCTTACGCTCCCTTTAAGTACGACGCCAAGGCTTCTACGGCAGCAACCTGAAGCGTCTCAGTCACATGTGAGTAGATGTTCATGGTTGTCGTTATATCTGTGTGACCTAGCCTTGCTTGGACCACCTTGGGACTCACCCCTGCCTCCAGAAGCTGAGTAGCGTGAGTGTGGCGCATTCCTTTAATTGTTAGGTGCGGCAAGTAAAGACCCGATTGTTGGGCTCTAATTAAAGTCTTGGACCAGCGCTCGCCGATGTCACCAGGATTTCGAACAGTGCCGTCGAGATTTCCAAATACGAAAGCATCACCTCTGACGAATTGAATGCCTAATTTGGCTCGTTCGGACTTGTGAGACTTTAGAACATCCAATGACTCTTGGTCCATCCTGACGGCTCTCTCTGAATAAGTCTTGGTTGGCTTGGTTGCCTTTCGCAATCCCGAGTCAGACGCCCGTCGAATAGAGATGACTCCAGTTTCAAAGTTGATGTCATCCCACTGGAGTGCCACACCTTCTCCACGTCGGATTCCAGACATAAAGTACAGGCGCCACAACGCATGTAGGTCATCCTCGTAGACTCCCTTATTCCAATCCAGAAATGTTGACAGTTCACTTGGTGACCAAGTGCGGAGCTCTTGTTTCTGCATCTTTATTGACCTTGCGGTAGGCGCCTGTATTGCCTTGGGATTGTTTCGCGCGTGGTTTACCTTCACGAGGCCATCGTTCAAAGCGGAACTAAGTATTGAACCGAGGACCATGTGAATCTTGTTTACCGAATTAGCTGATAAGCCACTGCCTGAAGTCAACCTTCCGCGGTTACCACTCTTCTCTAAATCTCGATAGAGCTTCGAGATAGTGCTGGGTACAATCTGTCCTACTTTCAGTTTCCCTAGGTGGGGAACCAAGTGGACCCGAATAATCTTCTCGTATCCCATCAAAGTGGCATTTGCTAACTTCTGATTGTCTAACCACAGTTTCGAATAGCACTCAAAAGTCTCTTTAGAAGTCCTTGGGGTCAGACCACTCTGCGCCTCAATCAGAACCTTCTGCATTTCCGAATGTGCCTCCTTCAAAGTGGCGTAGCCACCTTTAGAAAGTCGCCTGAGGGGACTCTCTGAGTCAAAAGGGTCATCTCGAAAGCTGGCTTGCCACCTGTATCGAGTGCCCCCTCTTGTCTTATATGCGTAGGCAGACCCTTCGCCGTAGCTCCTGGACTTCTTTCGCGCCATTAGTTGTCATCCTTGTCCGCGCCTAGTAGTCGCAGGAAGGGCCTAAGTGGAATCAAAGTCCTCTTGCCTAGGGAGATGGACGGAATCGAGCCATCCAGTATTCCGCGGCTAATTGTCCGAGGGTCGCACTTCAACAAGGTGGCTGCATCAGTCCTGCTAATCACAGCCTCATTTGAGTTGAGGTAGTCATCAATTGACATTTTTGTTCTCCTATCTGGAACTCCTTCTTGGAGTTTCCAATGTTATCTTCAAGATAGTACCCCCTACGGAGGAGGTACTACAAGAAACTCTAGTGAACGAATTCAGACTTGTCAATACCCTTTATGAAAGGGGTTCTAGTAGGATTCAAGGATGGGGCTTTCGTTCAAGTTGGAAACCGTTGGGGTACCTGACGGCAAACCAGTCAATTTCGGGCCCTTTGACCCAGAGACTGGGACTCAGCAGTCAATTCCTTCATCCTTGTCACGCAGGGTTGTCTACCCTGAACTCGGCGTGTCTGCAGTGTTCGAGTGCGTGTTCACTGGGGACAAACTTGAAATTCAGCGAATTTCAGTGGAAAACAATGGCAAATTCGTGTCCACAAAGGTTTTAACTCAGCTCGCTATTCCAGCCGTCATTCGAGCGATAGCAATCGAAGTCGTACCTAACGCGAAGCTTTGGTCAGAGCTAAAACCAAACCAAGATTTCAAACTGGAAGGCCCAACCTTCTTGGCTCAGGTTTATTGGTTTGAGCACATCAGCTGGGGAAGCCCTAGGGGGAGCATCATGAGTTACATGAGTTGGTCACGAACAAATGCCAACTTCCACATCTCCAAGATAGCTCGCGAGTTTCCGCTCCCAGGCCCTCATTCTCAAGAGAAAGTCTCCAAAGTACCTCAACGAAGTAGAGGAAACTAAGTACATGAGCGCATTTTCTATTTCCAATTCCAACGTGGCGTTTTTATGTCAGATGCAAAAAGTAGGCTGGTAGTCATGGGTGCTCAAATTATTGATAACAGTCGAGTTCGCCTGGCGGATGTAATAAATGAAATTGCACCGTCTTTCACAGAGCTTTCAATTGCAACTGGGTACTGGGATTTACTTGGTCTACAAAACGTAATCAAAAGTATCCGCTCGTATGAATCAATTCGGTTGCTCATCGGACAAGAACCTCTCCCGCCAAGCTACGCAAAATCGCTGGACTTAAACAATTTGGATGAGACTTTCCCCGAGTCACAGTTCATTGCTTCATTGGCTGCACTTGAACACAGAAATGAACTTCGGGACCTTGTGATAGAGGTCAAGAGGCTCATTGCTGAAGGGCGCCTCACCGTTAAGGTTTATCGGGGCAACTTCCTTCATGCAAAGACATACATTTTTGGCTCATTCAAATCGAAAGAGGCAATCGGAATAATCGGCTCTTCAAACTTCACCGAAGCGGGGCTTACGAGAAATGTCGAGTTAAACGCACTCGAAGACGAGGGCCGAATCGTAAAGTTTGTCCCTCAAGTCGACACTGACCAAAATGGGCATCTCAGCTGGTTTGAAGAAATCTGGAACGCGGAAAAGTCAGAAACTTGGGACGGGAAATTCATAGAAATACTTGAATCCTCGCCTGTCGGAGACAAACTCTTTTCCCCATACCTTATGTACATCAAGGCTTTATATGAGCTGTATTCAGACGAGCTAGTGCCTGACACTGAATTATCTAAAAACATCGAAGATGTTCTTTACGAATTTCAATTACGAAATGCCAAGTTGTTACTCAAGAAGCTGCAAAAAAATGGTCTCGCTATGCTCGCAGACTCAGTTGGTCTTGGAAAAACAATCACCGCTGGTGCGGTCGTTCGTCATTACCTCGAAGAACTAGGTTCTCGCCGTGTCTACATCATCGCTCCAGCAAGCCTCACCTACCAATGGCGTGAAGACTTGGCGAAAGTCCACGGTCTCTTCCACGGTTTCGAAGTGATTTCAATGCAAGACCTTGGCCGCATCAAAGCGGAGAGGGCAATCGACAAATACGCAGGCGTAGACCTGTTCGTAATCGACGAAGCACACAACCTCCGAAGTGGAGGAGGAACACGTCACGACGAACTTCTTGACTGGTTTAGTGAAAACCCCGACAGTCATGTCCTTTTGCTAACAGCAACACCAATCAATAACTCATTGACTGACTTCGTAAACCAAATCCAGTTGGCAGCAAAGGGCAAGCTAGAGTCTTTCCCTGTGGTTTACCCCACGACTAAGAAAACAGAGGTGATTGACTTCTTTGAGGCCGTAAAGCGCCTTACCAAGGATATCAACACTGCGGAGCAAGAAGGCAAGAAGCCCGACTTTGACAAAGTTAACCGAGTCATGCGACAGGGTCTCAGACATTTTCTAGTTCGCACCACACGCAGTGGAATTGAACGCGAGTTCGGTGGCATCACACTAACTGATGGAACTACACGAAAATTTCCTGAATCCAAGGTCATTCCCACCCCGTATAAGTTCTCCTCTGTATTGCTTGAAGAGCTAAGCAAACTGACTAAATCGAATACGGGAACATTCGAGCAAGTCCAGCCAGAGCGCCTCGATTTGAAGTGGCTGCTTGAACTAACACAGCGTGCTCAACACCCTCTCGACACAATCACCCCTGAGGCTTACAAGCAAAACGGACAATCTGAGACTCCGTTCGAAAGAATATTCCAAGTTCTTCTATTGCTTGGATTTGCTCCATACAAAACCGAGATTTACAGACACAAGTTCTATAACAAGTCTCCTGAGGAAATCAGAACATTTAGGCTCAAGCCTGAGGAGTCATTTAGGGTGAACAGTCAGTTAAGTATTCACAACATGCTGCGAGTAACCCTACTTAAGCGGCTTGAATCATCGCAGTTTGCCTTGAAGAAATCCCTTCAAAATTACTTGGCTCGTCTTGAAGACTTTGAATCAGTTCTTCTCAACCAGAACCTAATAGCGTCCTTGAAAGACATCCGAGAGCTAAGGGGCCAGTACGGAGACGACTTAGATGGGTTGGACTCAGTTTCAACACTTGAGGAAATCGAGCTGATACCCGCAGACCCAAAGGAATTCAATCTAGACGCACTTAAGGCAGACCTTATTCGCGACCGTAGGCTAATCGAAGCCTTAATTCGAATGTGTGACATTCTGGGGGAGAAAGACGACAAGCTAATCAATTTCAGTGCACTGCTTGACCGCCTTCGTCGAGAGCAGCCTGCTGGAAAGAAAATTCTGGTCTTCAGTTACTACTCTGACACGGTCCAATACCTCGAAGAGAATCTCCAAAAGTACTACCAACGTGATGACCTGAGTCAAGTTGCAGCCTTCACAAGTGGCAAAACCAAGGGCCAAATTGAGACGCTAGCCAAGCGGTTTTCCCCCGTCTCTAAAGGTGGCGCCGAAGAGGTAAAGCGTGATGGAGAGCTGGATATACTCTTTGCCACAGACGTGCTGAGTGAGGGTCAAAACCTTCAAGATTGTGGACTGCTAATTAATTTTGATTTGCATTGGAACCCAGTGCGAATGATTCAAAGAAATGGACGCATCAACCGACTTGGCTCTGTTCATAGCGACGTATATATCTACAACATTCATCCAGATGTCGACCTCGAAGAATACTTAGCTCTTGTAAACCGACTCGAACGCAAAATCGACCGAATCAGATTCACGGTCGGCACAGACCAATCAGTTTTGGGCGAAGCCGCAAACCCAATTGAGTACGTTGATGACCTTGATACTTCATCGAACGAACTTGACTTAACTTTTGAACTTTACGACGCAGCTGGTGCCGAGCGAGCCTTGAAAGAACTTGACGACGATAAAGACCTCATGTCAGAAGATGAATTTGTAATGGATTTGCGGGACTTTGAGAAATCAGCAACGGTCGAAGAGTTAACTGAGTTGGGACGCATTCCCGAGGGCAAATGGGGGCAACTAACTGGTGAAGCCGCCAGCAAACTGGACAATGCCGTTGCTCTTTCACTCGTGCGAATTCAGGGCACTATGTCGGGAACTGAACAGCCGTTTGTAAATCACATATTTGTAAGCACGACTGACTCAGTAGGCCCAGTCGAAACTATGGATGCTCTGTCAGCACTGAGAACAGGAAGAGGCCAAGTAGCAAGCTCTCAAGATGGCTTGAATCACAATAGAACTTCAATCGCAAATCGAGCAACCCAAGTTGCAAAGGCCCATTCGAGGTCCACTCCCACGTTCTTCAGACTCACCCCGACGGCAACTCGTGTTCTCGACGCTATGAAACAACAATCACCAGCAACTGACCTACACGAGTCGCTTCGCAAAGTCACAACTAAGCAGGAGTCTAAGAAAGCAAAAGCACTTGTAGATAGGGCCAATAGAGACTTGAAGTCGAGCGGAGTAATTGGCGAGGGGACTATCGCAGAATTTGACCGACTCGCACATTCCTTGCTCAAGAAGGAGCTACCCGTGAAATCCATTGCAGAGGATGGCGTGAAGGGAGTGTTGCATTTTGGACGTTAATTATCGGAAGGCTATAGATGAACTGAACTCTGCCCTCGCTAGTTTTACGGAGTCCAAGTCGCTTGATTCAGGAATCAACGTCGCCTCCAAGGTTCTAAGTATTTTGGGAATCGGTGACTTGGGTTCTGTTGAAAGCGTCATTGACGGCGGGTTACTGAAGTTACCGAACGCCGAGCGTCAAGACCCTTGGTTTCACCCGCACCCTTGGATGCGAGGGGAGCGGTCAGCCTTTGAACTTATCGATTCAGAGGTAGTGCCAGTTCAGGCGAAGTTCTACTGGCTACAAAAACGGGGTAATGCTTACGTAGCTGGCGGCGTTCACTTTACGAAAAACTGGGAAGACCATGACTTTACTCGCACCGACGAGTTTAAGGTTGGCGTTGATTTTTTCCTGACTCAAGACTCAGACGCACTTCTTGTTGTACTTTCCAACCGTGGAAAACTCCGAGTGATGGAACTTTCAACCAGAGTTTCCAGCACTCAATTAGAAATATTTGAGAGGTGGTTTCAGGCCAGGAACAACCAAGATAGGCACACTCTCCACACGCTGTTGTGGGAAAGCTTTAGGCTACAGGCGGTCAACGCCAAGTTCTATGACGGGGTTGCCAATGCATTCGCGGAGTTGCTCTCTCACCTACGGGGCCTAGGTAAAGACGAGGAAGAAGCCAAGCTTTTTGCCAGTCGTCTACTGGGCAGGCTTATCTTTGTTTGGTTCCTTAGAAAGATGAGTGCTATTTCTGACTCCGCAGGTTATTTTGATGCAACTGCAAAAAGTCAAACGGAATACTATCGAAGCGACCTTGAACGACTATTTTTTAGGACTCTAAATACTCCGATTGAAGACCGAAAGACAATAGGGAAAGAAAATCTCGATTTAGAAACACCGTATCTGAATGGTGGTCTCTTCACTCCGCATCCAGGGGACTGGCTCGGAGACTCTACATTGACTTTTCCAGAATTCTTTTTCGAGAGACTCTTCCAGCATTTCGAGAATTTCAACTTCACGACTGACGAATCAACTCCCGAGTATGAGCAAGTAGCGATTGACCCTGAGATGCTCGGTCGTGTTTTTGAAAGCCTACTTGCGAGTCAACTTTCAGCAACAGGGGAACAGGCAAGAAAGGCGAAGGGGGCTTTCTATACTCCGCGTGAAGTTGTTGCTTACATGTGCAAAGAGTCAGTCAGAAGTTATCTATTGAGCGAATCCCCAGACGACGAACAGCTAAGAAAGGCTGTCTCAAAGTTGCTTGATACATCTGACCAGGATTGGACAATCGCTGGCACCAACAGCCTGAGGGACATCGGACAAGAACTTCGGGTGAAGCTTTCGCTTGCCCTAAATGAAGTCAAGTCACTAGACCCAGCGTGCGGTTCAGGGGCCTTCCCGTTGGGTATGGTTCAGCTGTTGACGAAACTCCATTTGAGGCTTGACCCACGTCTTGACCATTACAAATTAAAGCTTTCAATTCTTCGTGAAAATATTTTTGGCGTGGACATTGAGCCCATGGCAATAGAAATTTCAAGACTCCGAGCATGGTTGTCGCTGATTGTTGAAAAGCAAAAAACTGGACACCTTGAGCCATTGCCAAACCTTGATTTCAATTTCGTTTGTGCCAACAGCCTGATTTCACTAGAAGGGCCAGACCTTTTCACAGATGAAAACCTCCAAATACGACTTGCAGAATTGCGCCACAAATACTTCGTTGCTGACTCTCCTGCCAAGAAGAAGGAAATACAAAATAAGTATTTTGGTCTCACGCAGCCAGGACTGCTAGATGACATGGATTCAAGAGCGACGCAGCTGAAGTCATTTAATCCCTTTGATGCAGACCATGTCGCGAAATTTTTCGATGCAGAACACATGTTTGGCGTGACAGATGGGTTTGACATTGTTGTTGGCAACCCTCCATACATTGGAATGCAAGGGCATTCAGCAATATTTGAAGCAGTTAGAAACACAAATCTAGGTAAGCGATTCTTCTCAGGAAAGATGGACTATCTTTACTTCTTTTTCCACTTGGGTTTGGACCTGCTTGGCGAGGGTGGGGTCCTAGCACTAATTACAACAAACTACTTTCCAACCGCAAGCTATGCGAAAAAACTGATAGACGATATGCGAGAACGCTCGACGGTTCTAGGAATTTTGAATTTCAGCGAAGTTCAAATTTTTGATTCAGCGGCGGGTCAGCACAACATGATAACGCGCCTTGCAAAGGGCAGGTTTGACTTGCCAGCGAGCGTTGTGCAGGTGAAAAATACGCTGCGAGGCCGAATTGACACTGACGAATTGACATCAATACTCGCCAATGAGCACCCAGACCTAGTAACTCACAACATTCCTCAGTCACAGCTCTATAAAAACGGAATCCTAGCCATTAGCTCTCAGGGTGATTCACCTGTAGATGTTCTGCTGGACAGAATGTCGCAAAGCGGCATAACTCTTGGGAGTATCACTGACATAAATCAAGGTGTTGTCACTGGTGCGGACAAGGTATCTAAATCACACATCTCGAAATTCGGGGTTAGCGAAAATCACCTAGGTGAAGGAGTGTTTGTTCTATCCGAGGAGGAACTGGTTGGTCTTGAACTGGATGAGCATGAGATGCAGATAATCAAGCCTTGGTTTAAGAACAGTGACATTCAAAGGTTTTCAACTACCACAGAGGCCAAGAAATTCTTGATTTATGCGGATGAACGCGAAGGCTCATTGGAATCACGCCCAAAACTTCGTGCTCACTTAGAAAAATACGAGTACTTCCTGCAGGCAGGTAGAAGTTCTAAATTCCCGTATTTGACGTGGCCTAGGTCAATTGCGTTTGACGGTCCGAAAATCGTGGCTCCACAGCGTTCTACAATAAACAAATTTGGTTACAACGAATGCGATTGGTATGCCTCTGGTGACGTTTACTTCATCAGCCAAAAATCTGGCACCTACGACCTATTCACATTGCTTGGACTTTTGAACTCAGATTTATACTTGGCCTGGTTTTACTTGAGGGGAAAGCGTAAGGGGGAAATGATGGAGCTTTATCAAATGCCATTAATGGAACTTCCACTTCCGAAGCTATCCAAGGAAAATTCCCAAGACCTTAAAGAGGTTGGAGCTCTGGCTCAATCTCTGTGGTCTAGTGCATCAAAGACAGGAGAGACGGACAGCCAAGCCTTGTCTAAGTTGAACACTGCAGTAATGAGGGCGTTTGGATTTGGAGATTCAGACCTTGAGGAGCTTGAAAAGTGGAAAGCCCAATGGCAGCTTCAATTAAACAGGGGTGTAGAGACCTCTGACTTAGAAGAAGCTGACCAAACGGACTAATTCGCTCTAGACGGCTCCCTCTACTGTTTCTTCAGGGTTCTGCCCTGGAAGACATATAACTCCCGTGGCACCCCTTCTTCTCCAGAAGAGACCTGAGTTGTTCATAGAGACCTCTATCGGCGCAGTACCGAAGCTGAACCAAGTGTCTGGCTTTATCCCAAACACTAAGTGCACTGCGTAGATTAAGACTTTTGCGAGCTCAAGAGTGTCCTCAGGATTTACTACCATCCAAAAATTGGGATTGGTTTCGTCGGGCGCTTTCCAGCCAGCACTTATAAGTTCGCTAACCTGCCACTCGGTTAGTTTGGTATCCAAGAAGGTATTGCTTATTACCTCAAGTGTCAGCTGTCCTCTTTCATCAGGCAGACCAACCTGAACATATGGATATGGCTTGAACCCAGTGTCTAGAAAAGTGACACCAGCGCTTGTGGTCTTACCCGACATCACATTCTGAATCTGAAGGGATAACCCCTCTGCTAGTGGGCTGTAGATAGATATTTCTGAAAGTTGTTTCGTGCTTAATTTCAATAGATTTCCTTAGTTTTCGAATCAGTTTTTTGAATGGTTGATTGGTGCCTAGAGGCCACAAAAACAGCCTTGCCATTTACAAATGTGACTCTGTATTTCATAAACAACAAATTTCGTGGCCGCTAAAATGGGGTTAGCTAGATTTCTCGAATCACCTCCACCGAGTCCGAATATTTAGATTCCTCGGAGTGGTATGCAGGGTCCTCACTCCACGCATCGATTACCTCAATGCAGTCCCAGCACATGAGGATTCCGATACCCAAGAACACAAAAGGCGGCTCACCTTTTGATGAGCATTTTGAACATCTGCCTTTCCCAGTCTTGAGGGGTAGTTCTGTAGTTGCCTCCCCCATATAGGGGGAGGAGGCAACAACTACTCCCGTCGGCTCATCCCCTGAGGCAGTAGTGGGCGATGGGGCGATAGATGACGGGGCAATTTCGTAAAACTTCGACTGTCCTACCTGAGTCTCTAAAACACGGCCAGTGCTCACTAGCAATTCCCTGGCTGCTCGGACGTCATCCTTATTCTTTCGAGCATGTCGAGTCAGGTCAGTGGCTCCGAGTTTCCCATGCTCCTTGAGTATTGCTTCCAGAACCTTCGCTACGCGTGCAACTCGGCTCCCAACGGAAACTGGCCCCTTGTAACTGAGCAAAAGAGTTACTTTGTCGAACTCCAACTCGCCTGCCTCAACTTCGACGTCACGACCAAAAGCGTGAAAAGTTCTCGTCCCGTCACTCAATTTATTCAGGTGAAGAATTGCGTCTGGATGGTCATCTAGAGCGGAGGCACCTCTACTTCGGGACTCGTCTCGGCCAGCGTGGACGGGAATGATTAATTCATTGACCCCACTCGCTTCTTTGAATGCGTCAGTCCGAAGCCAAAAATCTTTCACCTCATCGTTATCTTGACTGTTACCGCCTCGGAATGCTGAGCTGAAGGGGTCAAGAATTAGGACTTGAATGCCGAGAGCCTTTACCTCTTTAGCAAAGTCGCTAAGTGCTTGTTCTGACCTGAATGGGTTCGGTTTCCCTCTCAGATTCCACACTGCAATACGGTCTGTCGTGCCAATCGGCGAGCGCCGAAACCAATCTTGTGCCTGCTCTTCCGTTAGCTCGTAGTTAACAAATCCGATTCGCCCTTCGAACGCGGATACAGGAAAAGCTCCAAGTAACGGCTCAAGGGTAAGCAGAGAATGCATAACGTTGTAAATAAACGTTGACTTTCCTGTTTTCTTGGCAGCTACGACCGTGACCGTTCCGTTGGTGGGAATAAGACCTTCAATAAGGAATTTTTCAGGTGACAGTTCCTTATCTAAGAAATCTGAGAGAAGAAGGGCTGGAGGTGTTGCATCCTCAAGTCGGTTCTTTGCTTCGCGGGCTCTTTTTCCCGCTTCTTCATGTGACTCAATACGCAACTGGTCAACGTCCACTTGACGTCTAAAGGCAGGGTCTAGGAAGTATCTCTCGGTTGGGTCTAGGCCCCCCACTCGGTCGTTTCGTGCTTCAAAGAGAAGGTCAAATATGTTCGGCACTAGTGAAGCGCCTGATTGCATAAAGCTGTCAGTAAGCCTTGACTGACTATTGAAGTGCAAACGCCTCAAAGCCTCGTACTTGCTGACTCCGTCAAAGGGGAGCCTCAACTCACCTGCCTCATCAAGCAGAAAAATGTGGTCCGTTTCGCCATAAGTTCGAAATCGTATGGAAGGGTCGTCGTCGACTTCCCATACTGTAACGATGCCCCTAGTGGTTTCTTCGGCACTCACCTGAGAGATTCCCATGGGGGTGAGAATTTCCTGCCAAGAGTAGTTAGAGGCGAGCTCCTTTCTTTGGTTTGTGTCCATCATGAAAGAAGCCCTTTCCGACAATGGATGTCGGTGGAACGTGTTAATCTTGTATTCAACTTGATACTCCTAATAAGTGTTTTATGAGAGACAGCTCCTGGCGGGGGCTGTCTTTTTACTTTGTTTGTTCCCTCAGCCACTCTTCTAAGTCGTGGATGGAAACCCTTAGGTGGCGACCTACCCGAACTGTCTTAGGCCCTCTCCCTTCCTTGTTGTATTGGTATAGAGAGCGAAGAGGGATGTTGAGTCGCTCAGCTACTTCTGAATAGCTCAAGTGCTTATCCATGTACTGATTGCCTTTCTTTTGCAGTTAATTCATTGTCAGGCAGTTGCAAACGGGTGATTTTGGCGTGAGCCCCTTGAAACGGGCTGTGCCCCTTGTACGGCGGGGATGAATCGTTTCCAAAAGTGATTCTGATTTCGCCGACGCCTCCCACGCCAATAAGGCCATGTGCAATTCGGTGTGCTTGCGGTAATGCTTCGGCATGTCTCTCTATGAGTCTTGAGGGGTGCGTTTGATGTACATGTCGCCCCCAGTGCAGGTGAGGGTAGTATCTTGTCTCTAGGGGTTGTAAACCATTCGGGGGTTCGAATCCCTCACTAGCCACAAAACCCCAGCCCTCCACGGCTGGGGTTTTACCTTTAACTTGAAATTTGAGGAGTCAGCGGACTTATGGCTTCGGCGTTCTTGAGCGCGTCCTCGTTCTGGGCTCCGGGGCTCGCTCCGCCACTCGAATCATGAAGATCGCGAGAACTAGAGCTATCACGATGACTGAATTGACAAGAAGCTCAATAATGCCGCGCTCAAAGGCCTCAGGCGTTTTCCCAATTGAGAGCGTAAGGGAGGAGCCAACCGACAGAATGTGTCGCACCGAAGCGATGACTCCAATCACCAAGAACCTGCTCAACTGATAGAAGCCAGTGCTAAATCGGGCAATCACAGTGCGGGCAATTTCCAAGATGATGACAACGAACAAGATGTCGTTGATTGCCTGCAGCATGCCGTTTGGATAGAAGGGGGCGGTGGTGAGAAGTCTTTCAATCGTGAAGATTACTGCTCCTAGGGCAACGAGGAACAATAGGGCCGTTAGAACTACATGAAAAACGTCTTCTATGCCGTCTACGGCCTTGGTTGGAATCATGGAAGGCTTAGCTTCTGGGGAATCACTCTCAAGTGCCAATGGGACTGGGTTTTTATCCATACTTCAGTTTGCCGTGTTTTTTGCCTGGGCGAAACCCCCAGTTGTACTTCGCTTAGAGTGCGCTGTCTAGTCCACCAGATGCTTTGGATCGAAGACTTTTCCGGGATTCAGGAGGTTGTTGGGATCAAAAAGCTTCTTAATGCCCCATTGCAACTGCCACTGAGATTTACCAAGCTCATCCATCAGCCACTGTCTCTTGAGTAAGCCAACCCCATGTTCACCAGTGAGGGTGCCACCAAGAGATATCGCTGTTCTAAATATTGCCTCTGCGGCTTGCCAGACTCTCGGCGGGACCTCATCCCCGGCGTAGATGAAGTTGGGATGCAGGTTTCCATCGCCAGCGTGGGCGACCGTTGGAATTTCAAGATCGAACTCGATTTCGATCTCCCTAATGGCCACTAACATTTTTGAGAGCTCAGATATCGGGACCGCAACATCCTCAATAAGCACGTTTCCGTGAGCATTAAGAGCGGGCAACATAGCCCGCCTGAAGTTCAGAAGGTCCTCGCGACCTGTTTCAAGTTGCACATGCAGGCCCAAGTTCTTCCAGATCTTGGCGATCTCATTCGCGAATGACTCCGCTCCTGGACCATCGGTTTGAGCAATCAGCCGGTTTCCATCATTTGGCTCAATCTCAAGACCCAGGTGGCTAGCGATGTATCGGGAGCAGCGCTGATCAATTAGTTCAAACACGCTCGGCACCATTCCATGACGGAGAGTTTCTCGCACGGCATCGCCTGCAATCGTGATGTCCGCAGTGGAAGCACTGATGGTCCAAACTGGATTGGGGTCCAAAGGCTTTAGCGCAACCCGAGCCTCGGTTATTACTCCTAGAGTTCCTTCACTTCCGACAAATAAGGAGACCAGGTCGTACCCGGTCACCCCCTTAACGGTTTCATGTCCGATTTCCAAGACCTGCCCGTCTGCCAGCACCACGGTGAGCTGTCGAACCGCCTCTTTTGTGACACCGTATTTTGCACAGAGAAGACCTCCGGCGTTGGTAGCTATGTTGCCCCCAACCGTGGACCAAATTCGGCTTGCGGGGTCAGGTGCAAACCACAGACCCAATTTTTGCGCCGCCAAGTTTAGATCTTGATTTATGACTCCAGCCTGAACCAGTGCCCAACGGTTTGCAACAGAAATTTCGAGAATCTGATCCATTTTCTTGAGAGATAAGACAATCTCACCCGCTGAACCAATAGCCCCACCAGCAAGCCCGCTGCCCCCACCTCTCGTTATCACAGGGGTATGCGTAAGACTTGCTATCCGCATGACCTGCACAACGTCCTCGGTGCTTCTAGCCTCTACCACGCAAATGGGGTTAGAACTTGAGGTTTTTCCTGATTTATCAGACCTAACCTCCGCGAGCGTTTCCAGGTCGGTCAGGACAGATTCCTTCAAGCTCTCGACCAGCAATTTAAGGACTTGCTCGGGCGAGTGGGAAACCACCATCGGTTGGCCTTTCAAGATTTGAATGCGTAAAGACTAACCGTTGGTAGAGAACCGTCAAAGCGGCTCAAACTAGTGGCGAGCAATGCGAGTTGAGGCCTTTGCTGGGCGATATGTGCGGCTCGCTTCTCCTAGACTTAGGTGCGCTAGAGCTGCAACTAATCCGAGTTTGTGAAGTGGGGTCCTCAAGGTGAAATTGATTCGAGTTGGAAATTTGGGCCAGGAAAAGCCCGCGATTGCCTTGGATGAGCAAAGGTATGTTGACGTGTCCGACCTGGTAGCGGATTACGATGCCGAATTCTTTTCATCAGACAAGCTTCCCGAGCTTCAAAGAGCCTTTGAGCAAAGAGTTGCTGAGAGCAAAATTTCACTGCTGGGGGAAAAGCGAATTGCAGCTCCATTCGCGAGACCGCATCAGATTATTTGCATTGGCTTGAACTACGCAGATCACGCAAAAGAGTCAGGAGCACAGGTTCCAGCTGAGCCGATTATCTTCACCAAGGCCCCGAATACTCTGATAGGTCCCAATGACGATGTTTCGATTCCAAAGAATTCTCAAAAGTGTGACTGGGAGGTAGAGCTTGGCGTGGTGGTTGGAAAGCAAGCTCGTTATCTGGAGACTCCTGAGGATGCACGCAGCCACATCGCCGGATACGTTATTTGCAACGACATAAGCGAGCGAGAGTTTCAACTGGAGCGAGAGGGTCAATGGTCAAAAGGGAAGAGCTGTGAAACCTTCAACCCAGCTGGTCCATGGTTGGTTACCCCGGATGAAATTTCAGACCCTGCAAATCTCAGCATGTCCTTGAAGCTAAACGGAAAATTGATTCAGAACAGCAACACCGATCAGATGGTTTTCAAGCCCGACTTTCTGGTCTACTACCTCAGCCAGTTCATGGTTTTGGAGCCTGGGGATCTAATCAACACCGGAACTCCCCCGGGTGTGGGATTGGGTCAGAAACCACCTTTTTACCTAAAGGACGGCGACCTCATGGAGCTTCAGATCGCTGGTCTGGGAAGCCAAACTCAGAGAGTTTTTGGCTTCCGCGGCTAACCACTCAGAGGTCGGCTGCAAAGTCTTGCCGCTTTAGAAATCCGTAGGCAGCAATGGTCCAACCCTGAAGCAGCTGCGGTGGTTGGGACACTCGATTTGTGGAATTTATCGCCGGGTCCCAGACATCGATGATGTGCCTACTCACTCCGGCGATTTCAGTAAGGTCGGAACGGAAAAGCTCAGGATAGCCACCTACTGATTCAATGGCTGAAACGGTTCGCTTGGATATTTCGGCGCCCTCTTGCCTGGCATTGTGACGCAGAAGTCCCCGCACCACCAATGCGGAGTCAACCGGCCAACTGCTGCCGGTGTGGTAGCCAGCGGGACGATACCTCGGGTTTGATTTCCCTAGCGTACGAAGACCATGTGGTCCCAAGATCTCCGGATCGCAAACACTCGCAATCAATTGGCTGCTGTATTGGTTGCACTCGGGGCTCAGCAGAATTGCTGAATCAAGCAGTCGCCACTGATTACTTGCAATTGCATCGAGCAAAGTCTCCCGCCCATGAATTTTTCCAGAGCCCATAGCAAAGTGGTTGCCCAGCCACCAGTTGTTCAAAAGGTTCTCACGCAGGCTATTGGCCACAGAAACCAGCTCACCTGGTGATAGCTCCCAGCGCTCAGTGGATAGCCGTGCTAATCGACTTGCCGCTATCAAGGCATCGAAACTCTCGCCGATAGTCTCCACCGAAGCAGTTGCGCTTTCGGTGGCCACCTCGCCTTTAGCTGTCAGGTATGAGTCACCCGAATCCTTCCAAACCTGATTCAGGATTCCTTTGGGATTGGAACGGTTGCTCCTAACCAGCCCACCACCAACTTCCATTTGCGCAATGAGCCACTTGGTGGCGCTTTCAGCGCGTTGCGATATCGAGCGCCCCCCCAGCTTTATCTCCAGGATGTTGCGGTCGGACTGGCTGAGCTCGTCAACGGCGATCAGCCATAGGAGAGTCGCGTCTACAGAGCCGTAGTAGGGAAACTTCCAACCGCTTTCAGCCATGATTCGGATTGCTTGCGGGTCATTGGGTTCCCTTACCTCATGGGGAAAACGACCCGGTTGCTCCTCACTGGCAGCGTCAACTTGGCTTCCTTGGTGCTCTGCCAAAGCACACACCACTTGGAGTCGGGTATTTTTCCCATGCTCACCAAGCAGTGCGGAGATAACCAGTGAGTCCCTACCAAACAAGCACGTAAAAAGCCCCTGGTCGGTGGTGTCGCTGTGGTGGTCCATAGTTGCCGAGGCAAAGGGAACCACCCAGCTGCCAACCTTGCCGGTGATCATCTTCAGTGCTGAGTCCACTGAGGGTCTGCTCAAAGGATCAAATACAGGATCGGTGGTGGTCAGTACCTCAGTGACCGAGAGAACTTGCTCGCCGCTGAGTACGTCAGCCTCTGAATAACTAGCCATGAGTGTTCAGATTACGCCCATATCTGTGCTTTCCAGCAGTGCCCAACGCAAAGCTCTTTGCGTATGGTATGACTAATGCATTTAGAGAGACGGGAACATCAATTGACGCAGTCGCAATCAAACCCACTTGAGGTCACTCAGGTTGATGGAATTGATCTAGGCCTTCTGGTTCAGAGTTGGAATCAGGCTGGCTGGTCTGATGCTTCAGTTAGGTTGCTACGACCATTTAGTTGGGATGCCAAGCATCGAGCGTTCGAGGTAGTTCAGATTGAGCTGGTTGAAGCAGACCCACTTATTTTGGTGTCTGGCCCCTACGCCACATCTGACGCCTCGGCCTTTAACCAAGGTCCAGAAATGGACGTGGGTTTCCCTGAAAGTGAGGGACATGACGGTGTGCTTTACACCGTTGCTGGAGAGCCTGCTGTGCCCGGACAGCGCTATCAGGACGCTGCCGGCTGGTTTACCATAGCGGGCAAAGGACTCGATGGAGCGGCAAGGTTTGTTGCTGTTGCGCTTGAGAAGAGTAATACCCAGCTGATTTCACTCAAATTAACCCAGGGCCAACTCGATATTTCTCTGGTTCTCCCCAAGCAGGTCTATCCACTGCTGGCATGCAGTGAGTTGATTGATTACCCGCGGATGCAGGTCCAGGACGGTCCTGGCTCTCACGCCGAGGGACAGGCATTGCTGCGACAAATTATCGTTGCGGCGATGCCTGAAAGGGCAAGGAATTACTCCTCTCCGCTGATCGTCGACACCTGGGGATTTGGCACGAACGTTGACCAAGAGTTGGTTACTGCAGTTGCAAACACCGCCCAGGAACTGGGGCTTGAGATAGTCACGGTTGATAAGGGCTGGGAGAAAAGAGTTGGGGATTGGCAAACTGGTGCAAACTTCCCCGCCGGAGTTGCTGGGTTGGCAGACATCACATCGAAGCGAGGCACCAGGCTGGGGCTCTGGGCAGCCCTGGGTAATGCTGATCCAGTCTCAGATGTTGCAATTGCGCACCCAGAGTGGCTTGCGAGCTGGCGAGGCAAGAACCAGACAGTCTCACACCTAAACAAATCTCTGTGCCTGGGGCACGGTCCAGTGGTGGACTACCTGTTCGCTTCAGTTTCAAACTTGGCAAACAGCGGAGTAACTTGGCTACTGCATGATTTTGAGACCATCAGTCGCTGCGACAGTGATCAGCACGATCATCCGGCCGGCCTTGGCGAGGATTGGGGGGTACGTGGTTGGTACCGTCTACTTTCCAAGATCCGGCAGCAGTACCCAGCGGTTTGGATTGAAAACTGTTGGAACGGAGGACGTGCGCTTGACCTTCAGATGGTTGGTCATCACGACACCACCATTGGTGATGATTGGTGTGACGTGCGCCACAATGCCGTCGCCAAAGTGGGTCTTGGTCAATTTCTTCCTGCCCACTGGTGTTCAAGCTACATGTCTGATCAAAACAAGCTCCCTCTAAGCTCCCAGCTTGCGATTTACGCGGTTGGAGGACCTTGGATTCTGATGGGTGACATTCCCAACTGGAGCGTTGAAAAACTTGATTTGACGAAGTCGGTTATTGAGGTTTATCGACAATGGAGGCCCTTGTTTCCAGAGGGATCGGTTTCTTGGTCGAAAATCTCGGGCTGGGAGCCAGATCAGAGGTGGCGAGCAGATCAAGAAGTTTTGGCTATCTCCTTTATTCATCCCTCAGGTAAAGAACTCATGGCCTGTGTGGTGAGTGATGGTCTACCAAACACCGAACTGAAGTGGTTTCCAAAACACGCTGGACCGGTCTCGGTCAGAAATGAATTCACAAAAGAAGTACTTAGCTACAGTCAGCAAGAGGTTGCTAATGGAATTGTGCTTGGCGTCGAGGTTGCTCAGGGGCACCTCTACAGCGTCACCCCAAGCTAGGTTTTTATTTTTGTGGAGTATTACAAAACTCTTGCTTTCATCATACAATTGCACATAAGCGCGAATGGATAGGGAGCCTCATGTCAAGACCACAGCTTTCAGTGCAGCTTTATTCGGTGCGGGATCACGTTGCTGCTGATCTGGAGGGCACCCTGGCAAGACTTGCAAAGATTGGTTTTTCTGCCGTTGAACCATTCGGCCTGCCCACCGATAGCGCCAAGTTGAAGGCCGCACTGCAGCTCACAGGGCTCACTGCACCGACTGCTCATGCTGCGCTGCTTGAAAACCCCCAGGCTGCGGTTCAAGCTGGCCTAGAGGTAGGGACGCAACTGCTAATCGAGCCCTACCAACCCGAAAGTCGGTTCCAGAGTCGAGCTGAGCTTTTGACGTTGGCTCACCAGCTCTCGGCTGCCGCTGAGATTGCAGAAGCTCAAGGCGTTTCAGTGGCTTATCACAATCACGACCATGAAATTCGCAATCAGATTGATGGTGTTCCAGCGCTCGTGGCGCTAGCGAGGGAAACAGACCCGCGTGTGCTTTTTGAAGTGGATTTGTTTTGGTGCGAGCAAGCATTGGTAGACCCGGTTGCGGTTATCAACGCGCTGGATGGTCGGGTAGCAGCGCTGCACGCAAAGGACGCCCCGAAGGGGGCCGGGACCTCTGGCCAGGTGCCGCTAGGTCAAGGCGATGTCAGGATTCTGAGCAGCTTGCAAAGTGCACCGCAGGCCAGAGTTGTTGTTGAGTTTGACGAGTACGCGGGCGATCTCTTCGGTGCCATTGAGGAGTCCTTCGCATTTCTAGAGAAGAACGGAATCTGAGCATGAGTCGACTTCGAATTGGGTTGATTGGCGCTGGAAATATCAGTGAGCAGTACCTGGATAACCTAACCAAGGCAAGCGCAGTGAGCGTTGAAATGATTGCGGATATCGACAAGGGAAGAGCACAGGACCGAGCGAAACAATACGGCGTAGCCTCCTTTGGGGAACCCGCTGATCTGTTGGCCAGGGCGGATATCGACCTGGTGGTTAACCTCACGATTCCAAGCGCTCACGAGCAAGTAACCATAAGTTGCTTAGAAGCCGGAAAGCATGTTTGGAGCGAGAAGCCACTGGCGCTAAACGTTGAGTCTGTGGGTCGGATTATGGAGCAGGCCAAAGCCAGTGGGCTGGAAGTTGGTTGTGCCCCGGACACCTTTCTAGGACCAGGGATTCAGACTGGCTTGCGCCTGATTCAGGAGGGAAGAATCGGTGATCTGGTGGGTGCCAGCACTGGATTTGAAGTTCCGGGTCCTGAAAGTTGGCACCCCAACCCAGACTTTTTATACGCCAGGGGAGGTGGACCAATCTTTGACATGGGTCCCTACTACCTGACGGCTTTGGTTTGCGCCCTTGGGCCCGTTCGCCAGGTGACCGCCAGATCTTCCCAAGCGCGAGAATTTCGAACCATCGGCTCCGGGCCTAGAGCTGGTGAGCAGTTTCCCGTGGAGGTTCCGACCAACGTAGTTGCGCTGATTGACTTCGTGGCCGGAGCTGTTTCACAGAGCAGTTTCAGTTTTGACTCGGCCAAGATTCGTGCCGGAGTGCTCGAGATTCACGGCACCCTAGGAACCATAGTTCTTCCCGACCCAAACGGCTTTGAGGGGACCCTTGAGCTTTACAGGCATGATTCTCAAAGCGGTGAGCCCGAGCTAATCCCTTGCCAAGGTGAGGTTATGTATCGCGGCGTTGGGGTTGTTGACATGGCGCACGCGATCAAGAATAGGGTTCGACCAAGGGCAAATATTGAGCTCGCCGGACATATCGTTGAGGTTATGCAGGCGCTTGAAAGAGCTGCAACTGAGGGCTCAGTAATTCAGATTGAGTCTCAGCCGGCCACCCCAAGTCTGGTTCCTGAAGGCTTCAACCCTTGGGCTAGCCTGGACGCATGACAGCAGTTCCTAAAGTGGTGTCCGCTCTGATCGGAGCCGGATTCATGGGCAGCGTTCACTCTCGAGCGCTTAGAGCTGCCGGTATCGAAATTGCAGGAGTGCTTTCTTCAAGTCCAGAGTCCACAGCTAAGGCTGCACGAAGCCTGGGTATTTCCCATGGTTATGGAAGCTTGGCGGAGTTGTTGGACGACCCCAAAGTCAATCTGGTTCACGTACTAACTCCGAACAGTTCACATGCGGAGCTGGTGGCTCAGGCACTGGAGGCCGGAAAGAATGTAATCTGCGAAAAGCCACTCACTATTGAGACTCAGGACGCTCTCGCTCTCACCTCACGAGCCAGCGAGCTTGGCCTAGTGGGGGCGGTTCCCTTTGTTTACCGCTATCACGCGATGGCTCGGGAGGCCAGAGACAGAGTGCAAAAGGGTGAGCTGGGACAAATCTTCAGCGTTCGAGGTGAGTACCTTCAGGATTGGCTACTGGGCCAAAGCGATTCCAACTGGCGCACTGACGTTGAGGCGGGAGGCCGCTCTCGGGCGTTCGCAGACATAGGTATTCACCTTTGCGATCTGATTGAATTTGTCGCAGGGCAACGAATAGTCAAATTGGTATCCAGTTTGATGACCGCTTATCCAGAGCGCTCAGGAAGTGCGGTCCGCACTGAAGATGCTGCGGGCGTGCTGGCACAGCTTGATGGTGGAGGAATTGCCAACCTGATGGTTTCGCAAGTGGCTGCCGGGCACAAAAATGCCCTGGTTTTAGAGGTTCACGGGGCTAGTGAGGCGCTGCGGTTTGAACAGGAGCAGCCCGAGCAGCTCTGGATCGGCAGGAGGACAGGCAGTGTCGTGCAAATGCGCGACCCCAACTCCCTGTCAGATTCAGCCAGGAGATACACCAGTTTGCCCTCGGGCCACCCTGAGGGCTACCTAGACGCGTTCACCTCCTTTATCAAGGACGTCGAACTGGCGATTCAGGGGTCCCCGGCAGAGGGGATGCCAAGCTTTGTAGATGGATTACGCAGTGCGCGGCTCACTGATGCCGTGATGGATTCGGCGGCCTCTGGTGGCTGGGTTAAAGTCTCGGGAAGCGACTAGTAAGTAGCTCTTCCGCCACTTATGTCATAGACCGCACCGGTTGAAAAACTAACCTGGTCGGAGCAAAGCCAGGCCACCAGATCAGCGACTTCCTGCGGTCTCCCAATTCTCTTCATTGGAATCAGCGAGGCAAGGTGCGCTAGCACCTCATCTGACGTGTTGGCATTCATAGGAGTTTCAATAACAGCGGGGGCTATTGAGTTAACTAATACTCCAGTTGTCGCAAGCTCCTTGCCCACCGATTTGGTGAGTGCAATCACGGCTGCCTTGGTTGCAGAGTAGATCGAAAGGTTCGGATTGCCATCCTTGCCAGCCATACTGGCAAAGGTGACAATTCTGCCCCAGCCGCGCTCCACCATTGCCGGGGCAAATTCCCTAATAAACGATGCGGTTCCAAGAACGTTCACTGAAAATACGTCGAGCCACTGTTGATTCGTGGTTTGCATAAGGGGAGTGTTTGGTCCGACAATGCCCGCCGATGTAACCAAAATGTCTATGGGTGGAAGCTTGCTCGGAAGAGCAGCAACTCCCGCACCATCGGTGACGTCCAGTTGAAAATCCGCGCCTGGAGCGATGTCCACGGTGTAGACAGTCACGCCGTCATTTCGAAGCCTTGCGACAGTTGCTAATCCCAACCCGCTGAGGCCACCTGTAACCAGAGCGGTTCTTCCAGCTGTGGCGTGCATGACTATTCCTTTCTTGCAAACTCAACGACAAAATCGCTGAGGTAAAGGTGCTCCTCAGGCGTCATGTCCTTGAACCACAACCTTGAATATTTGCCCAGGTTCAAGCAGGTTCGTTTCAGAGCCAAGGACTCCGGAGAATCATCGGGCTGAAGCGATGGATACCAGAGAATGTGACCTGGTCGATTGACTATCTCAACCGGTGTGGACCACTGCTGCGAGTTATCTCCTGAGCCCAGATCTTTATTGGTGTTTATAGACAAAAAAAGTTGTCCACCAACCCAGAATGGTCCATCAACTCGACCCAGAAGCATTACCCAGGCCTGTATTTCGTCGTTCCAGCTAACAGATGGCCCCCAGTAGTAGAGCTCATCTCCTTGGGAAACGCCACCACCACCGAGTTCTTTCGGAATCTGCAGGGATTTGATTGGTTGCCCGACGCCGTTCCAATCCGCATTGAATCCGCTGCCGTCCCAGCGCTTGGCTTTTTTGGTCGGGTCATCAAGATCAGAAATCAGTATTCTGCCAACACTGACGCACTGACCGGAAGCCTCAGTCTCAGAGCTCCAGGTTTCTGCTGAGAATTTTTCTGGGTAGGCGTACTCACCGAAGAATACGTAAAGGTACTCTTCGTTTGCTATCGCGCTGGGATCGCCCACGCCTCCGGGGAAGCAGTAGTTTTTATTAATCGGGAGCCTGATCATCCGATCATTTCTGTCTTCCAGAATGATGCCCAAGTTCTCCCAACTATCGCCTCCATCGGTGGATTTCATGATTCCAATTCTTGGGGCAGCCTGTATCGAATCATCTCCCAGCAATCCCGGAGGCCAGTTGTCATCACTCATGCCCTCGCCAGTTTCTGGCTTGTACACAAGGGTGCTGGGGTAGTTCTCGTTGTGGTAAAGAGAGTAGAGCGTCCTTCCCGACCGGTCTTGCGGGTCCTGATAAATACTTTCAAACCAAACGCTGCCGTGCAGACCCTCCTCTTCCGGTTTCACAACCGCAGGTAGCTTTGGGTGCACAAAAGCCTCACCGGGCAGAGCAAAAGTCTCGCTCACCGTAGCGCCCTCACCTATTTTGAGCTCGTTACCATCACCCCAAACAGGATCTTCACCATACTTTCCAGGGAAGATGCGGAATCTATCTCCCACCCAGGCGGTGGACATATTGCAATCCACCCAGCTTCCAAAGACTTGACGTTCGGAGTTGTGCAACCGAACTACGATGCCGTCCACGCCGGTCTCAATTTCTGTTATGCCACTCATTTCTGTAAACCCCTCCTACTTTTTCTCGGTGTTGAAGACAACATGACCTCTAACGGCTTGCGCAGGCAATCGATATGCGGGTAATACACCTGGGCCGCAGGCTGCCGTGCCGACGCCTGAACTTGCAAAATCAATCACCACGTTGGTTTGGGAACTTGGTGGCAGCAGGTGATCGTGAGTTGTTGCTGCAACTGTTTGGGTGGACCAAGGTCTCACCGTGAGTCCTACCTCGGCATCAAAATTCAGAGAAAGCGATCCAGCCATTTGGGCGGACCGGACTTGCGCTAGCCGACTAGATTCCTGCGGCCTTACGGTTCGCTCCTGGAGGTCAGTTACCGAGCTTGAGTACCAACCCCAGTTCGCACCCTGACCGGTGTCCGGATAGCCCGGGCCAGGTCCTTTCCCAAACCAGCTGAGAGTTGATGCTGGGTTGGAATTCAATGTGAACTCAATCCCCACTCTCGCCCAATGCGAAGACCACTCAGCGGGCCAACTGCCTCGCGGCACAACTTCAAGCGTGAGCGCTAAGCCCGCCTCCTGCGCTTCCCAGCTCCAGGTGCAATCAACTGCAGCGTCGGTTGCTGCCGCACCAACCCGGGTTTTTACCACGATTGAAGCTGGTTTCGAGTCGATGGAAATCAGGCGAGACATTGGCCGGTCCAGACCAAGCATCGACCACCTTTCTGCAGCGGCAGGGGAATCTCCTTCGCCCCAGCCGACTCTCAGATCATTGTCAGTAGGAGCCCTCCAGAGGGTTAGAGCCCAATTGTCTACCGGCTCTCGTGCCAGACGCACCACCGCACCGGTCTCAGGGTCGATTTCCAGCAGCTGAGCTATATCAGCTGCTGGTTGGGTGCCTTGAGTGTTTGTCTTCAGGGCACTGAAGCTACCCGCTTTGGAAAGTTGTTGAGTTGTTGCAACTCGCCAACCTTTGGGCACGCTCTGAGTCTCCTCAATCGTTTCAAGCCAAACCGTCAGGACACTGGATTCAGTTCTAATGAGGCTACTTGCCTCCGCTGGGAGCGGAACGCTGGCAGCTTGTCTTGGACCAAGCGGAGGATAACTAATTTGACCTGAACCAAGGATTTGGTCAAAACTCACAACCTCCCAGTGCAGACTGAGCGCAGAGGTGTCGGTGTGGTCCAGCCGACTGGTCATTTCCACCCTGGTGGCAGATTCGTCAAGCCTCATGATCACCGGAGCAAAGACTGCAGCTAGATCTCTCAGTTGAGTTCTTGGCTCACGGCCTGCACTAACCAACCCATCTATTACGAAGTTGCCGTCGTGAACCGATTCGCCAAAGTCCCCACCGTAGTTGGTAATGTGTTGCCCCTGCTGTTCGGCGTAGATCCCGTGCTCGAGCCATTCCCAAATAAATCCACCAATTAATCGAGGGTGCTTGTCGAATGCGTTTTGATATTCGGTTAGGCCACCGGGCCCCGTACCCATGGCATGGGCATACTCGCAGAGTACAAAGGGCATTTCTCGGCGCCTAGTTTCAAGAGCCAGATCTTCCAGAGCTGGCTCTTGACCCAAACCAACCGCTTCAACAAAATCTACCGACGCGTACATCATGCTCCAGACGTCCACGTACTGGCAGCTCTGGTCTCCCTCGTAGTGCAGCGGTCTGGAGTCGTCAATGGCCTTGATAGCTTTTGCCATGGCCCCAAGGTTCACACCAACTCCAGCCTCGTTACCTAGCGACCACATGACAATGCTTGGGTGGTTTTTATCGCGCTGAACCATTCTTTGAGCACGGTCAACAAGCGCAGCTTCCCAGTTTGGATCATCGGTGGGGTTATTTAGCCAGTCGACCATTCCAAAGCCATGGGTCTCTAGGTCGCACTCATCTATTACCCAAAAACCGAGCTCATCAGCCAAATCCAGCATCACTGGTGAGGGTGGGTAGTGCGATGTTCTAATCGCATTTATGTTGCACTGCTTCATCAGAGCCAGTTCGGCGCGAAGGGTCTGTTCGGGAACGGTGCGGCCCCACAGCGGGTGGTGCTCGTGCCTGTTCACCCCGCGAAATTGAATTGGCTTGCCATTAACCATTAGCTCGGTGTCGCGGATTTCGACAGTGCGAAAGCCAAATTTAATCTCAACAGTTTCTAATGGTCCCGTGCTGTCTTGCGACCTCACTTGAAGGGTGTAGCGGTTGGGTGCCTCGGCACTCCAGGCTTTTGCCTCAGGAATGCTGGTCCAAACCCCAGGTTCCAAATCCGTTCCAGTTTCCAAAACCCTAATCTTGAGATTAGCTTTTTCAAGCTGGCCAGAAGTTACGACACTTACGAACAGCCTGCCCTGTCCGTCCTGCCAGGGAGAGTGGATGGAAACATCCGAAATAGAGACCTTCGGCTGTTCGATGATCGCCACATCTCTAATGATTCCCGGAAGCCACCACTCATCCTGATCCTCAACGTATGAAGCAGCGCTGAACGTGAAGACCCGAACGGTAAGTGTGTTCGACTGAAGCAACAAATCGGTTAGGTCGAATTCGCTGGGAAGGCGGCTACCCCTGGTTGAACCAAGGTAAGTATCGTTCCACCAGATGTCGGCTGCTCCTTCAATTCCTTCAAACCTCAGGTGGGCGTGAGCCGGGGCATTGCTAAAGTCCACGTCGCGCTGATACTCGCCAACCCCGTTTTCATCAGGCGGGTAAGGAGAATCGACTGGGAACGGAAACTGAACATTGGTGTAAACGGGTTTTCCGTGCGGCTCTTTGAGGAAATTGTCCAGGTGGGGCATCACAAAACTTGCTGGCACTGGAATGAGCTCCGAGTGGTTGTCTGCAAACACCGGTGCAATAGTTTTATCCAGCACCTTGGGCAGCCACCTAAAGCGCCACATTCCGTTCAGTTCCCATTTCGAAGCATCACTATTCATTGTCGCTCGGGCAGGAAGGGTGTTCCAGCCCGGGTCAAGGTTTTCAAGCGGCTGAGGCACCAGTTTCCGGTTTGTTGTCATAGCTTTAGTCC
>CAXNHX010000004.1:0-35458 GCA_964202305.1 Aquiluna sp. | reverse complement strand
TGAGCACCACCTGTCCGGGTGGCGGAATGGCAGACGCGCTAGCTTGAGGTGCTAGTCCTCGCATAGAGGGTAGGGGTTCAAGTCCCCTTCCGGACACTCAAACCGAATCAATCTGGCTGAACTAAGATTTGCCAGGTGAACCCCTCTTTCGACTCCGCACTCCTTTACGGCCTGGAGCACGCTCGAAAGCTCATAGAGGGTAAGAAAACTCTGGTCCTAACTGGTGCCGGCATCTCCACATCTTCGGGTATCCCTGACTACCGTGGGGCCGGCCGAGTCCAGAAGCACCCGCTAACTTTTGATGAATTCATGGGCTCTGCTCAGAACCAGGCCCGCTATTGGGCTCGCAGCTACGTTGGGTGGCACCGGATTGCTTCTGCCGAACCCAATCCTGGGCATCACGCCCTCAGCGCCGCTGAGCAGCACGCAAAAATCTTTCACATCATCACTCAGAACGTTGACGGTCTGCACCAGAAGGCCGGTTCGAAGAATGTCGTCGAGCTGCATGGTCGCTTGGATCGAGTGCTCTGCACCGGTTGTGGAGACATTCTCGCTAGGAGTGAGCTTGATGGCCGCATCCACGCGCTGAACCCAAACTTCAAAGAACTCGAAAACGTTGAGTTCTCTCCCGATGGCGATGCTGAAGTCGAGCCCCCAACGGACTTTCAGGTTCCGAGCTGCGGTGTGTGTGGTTCGCACTACAAACCCGATGTTGTCTTTTTTGGTGAGCAGGTGCCCAGAGCGAGAGTCGAAAAGGCCGAGAGTCTGATACTTGAGGCCGGGGCAATAGTTGTCGCGGGCAGCTCGCTAACTGTGAACTCTGGGCTTCGACTTGTGAAGCAAGCAAAGAAGCGAGAGCTGCCGGTCGTGATCGTGAACCTTGGAGAAACCAAGGCGGACAGCGTCGCTGACGTGAAGTTAAACGCCTCGACCACCGACATCTTGAAAGAGTTGTTCTAGATGACTCTGCTAGGACTTTTTCGCCACGGGCAAACCGACTGGAATATCGACCTAAGACTCCAGGGCACCGCGGATGTCCCCATGAACCAGACTGGCATTGCTCAGGTTGAGCGGGCAGCCGCGCTGCTCAATGACCACGCCTGGGACGTGATCCTCTCCTCCCCTTTGAGTCGCGCGAAGCACTCTGCCGAGATCATTCAAGGCGTGCTCGGCCATAAACAAATAATCATCGAAGATCTGCTGCTGGAGCGAGCCTTTGGAATTGGCGAAGGCCTTGATTACAAGAGCTGGCAAGAGCAGTTCGCTCACCTGGATGAGATACCAGGGGCTGAGTCGGCAACCTCTGTCGCACAGCGCGCCAGCAAGCTGCTTAAGTTTGTCGAGCGTGAGTACGAAGGTGCAAGGGTGCTAGCTGTCTCTCACGGAGCGCTCATACGCTTTGTACTGAACGAAGTGACGGACGGAGCGATTCCTCCCAAAGGTGAGCGGCTTCAGAATGCATCGCTGCACGTTCTCAGGCTCCAGGGTGGCTGGCAGCTGGATGCGTGGGCGCCGCTTCCCCTAGGAGAGAGCAACCCGCTCGCATAGCTCCAGAAGCTTGCGGGCACTGCTTGGCCATGTGAAAGCATCAGACTGCCTCAGACTCTGGTCGGAGAGCTCTTGCCAGAGATCCGGATTGTCAAGTGCCCTAACCTGGGCGGCAAAATCGTAAGGGTCGGTAGGGCTGAAGCGCAGTCCGGCTGGACCGGCAACCTCTTCAAAGATTTCGATGTCGCTGGTAACCACCGGGGTTCCGCGTTCCATGGCTTCGACAAGTGGAATGCCAAACCCCTCATCCAACGAGGCGCTAACCAAAGCCTTCGACTCCCTCAGGAGGCGGAAGTATTCCTCGTCGGTGACTCCATCCAGGAACACCACATGGCCACCGACCTCGTTGGCAAGCGCGGCCAGCTGCTCTCTCCTACGAGTGCTGATGCGACTCGTTAGGAGCAGCCTGTGATCTGGGAGTTCTCCCATGCCGCGAACCAAGGTCTCGACGTTTTTGTATCCGATGAAACTCCCCATATACACGAGATCCCTGGAGCCACTTCGGTTCTTGCGCTCTACGAACTCGCACGGTTCAGCAGCGTTGTGAATCACCGTGATTGCGCGCTTGGTGAGCCCAGTGGCAAGCATCTGGCGCTTGGTGGTGTGGGAAACGGTTACCACAGCATCTGCCTTGTTCAACAGCACCCGCTGCGGCCAATAGACCATGTGGAACAGGAACCAAATCACCTTGATCACAACGTTGAAGTGCTCAGGCGGCTTGCGGTGGCGATAGTAGATCAGGTCGTGGAGAGTGAGGATGAGCTTGAAGTTTCGAAAAACCGAAGAGGTGACCTGCATCGGGCTAAAGAGCACCGAGATGTTCTGCTTGCTAAGCCTTCTTGCCAAAAAGAACTCCCGAGCTGACGACGGGTGGTTGACGCGCAACGTGCGGACGTTGGCAGGCATTAGTTTTTGCTGGGCCTTGGAGCTAACCAGCACGCTCAGCTCAGTGAGTTTTGAAAGTTCGTCGATTAGGCCGAGGCTGAACCTCGAGATGCCATCGGGATGACTGGTGTTGATGTATCTGCCATCGAACCAAAGGTCTTTCATTTAGCCCTTCACAAACCTTTCGACAACCCGTGCCACCTCGAGTGGAGTCTCGTAGTGGGTCAGGTGCCCCACCTTTGGTATCACCTCAAGCTGAGAGTTTGGTAACTGGTTGTGAAGCTCGATGGTCTTTTGAACAGGCGCAACGATGTCTCGCTCCCCCGCAATCAACATCAACTCACCACCGAGGCCCAATGTGTAATCCGCAACGCTGCCCGAACTGGCAGCCTTGAACCCTTCAACTACAACCCTTGGCGAGCGGTAGCTCGAAAAGTGTTGGGAATGCTGGGAGTGAGCGAATGATCGAATTCCAGGTCTTGGGCTCCTGGTTAGTAAGACTGACATACCCCGGACCACAAGCGGTGCGGCCAGCAGCTCAGGTCGCTTCGCTCCGATGTTGTAGTAGCGCTGCGCAAGCGCTTGTCCAACCCCACCAATCTCAGTTGCTCTCGAGGTAATCGGGTTTAGGAGCACGCTCTTAGAGCTGAGACCCTGACTCAGGGCAGCGGCCACAACAAGCGAACCAAAGCTGTGCCCTAAGACCAGGTCAAAGTCACCTGCCTGTTGAATGTAGCTGCGAAGCCAGGATCCGTAGTTTTCTAGATTGTGCTCGGATTCAAACTCAGGAGTTTTCCCGTAGCCGGGCAGATCAGGTGCCCACACTTCTGAGTCCTGGAGCGCTCCAGCAATCGGCATTAGGCCGTGATGGTCACCTCTGAATCCGTGAACAAAAAGAATCCTTGGTCCTGGACCTGAAACTATCCAGTTTGCAGTTGAGCCGACATCGACTCTGCTGGCACGGCTTTGAGCCAGGGCCAAAAGCGCTTTAGGGGAAGTTTTCAACAACTGCACGAGCCAAGTCTAGATACCTAAGCCAGTGAGGCTAGGGTTTGTGCCAAGGAGACTGAATTGCTGGATTTTGATTTTGAGCCTGAACTACCTGAATGGGCAAAGTTTCTCACCGTATTCGATTTAGAAACAACCGGTCTCGATTTGAAGACAGCCAGGATCGTGACGGCAACTGTGGCAACCCTGAATCCAAACGGTGAGGTTACCGAGCTCAGAGAGTGGCTGGTAAATCCCGGAATTGAAATCCCAGAGGCGGCCTCCAATGTTCATGGGGTGACAACCCAAATGGCCGAGCAAAATGGCATGGATCCGAAAACGGCTGTCGCTGAAATCATTGAGCTCCTTGCGGAGAGAAACAAAGAGATGCCGCTGGTGGCATTCAACGCACCCTATGACTTTTCTATTTTGAAGTGGGAGGCAGAGCGCCACTCTCTCGTAGCCCTGGAGCCGAACCCGGTAATTGACCCCCTGGTAATCGATAAGCAGGTTGACCGCTATCGCAAAGGCAAGCGCAATCTTGGCGTGATGAGTGAGCACTATGGGATCAGCCTGGAAGATGCTCACAACTCAACCGCTGATGCGGTTGCTGCGGGAAAAATTGCTCAACAGCTGGCAAGAAAATTTGCCGAGCTAGCCATTTCTGCCGATGAGCTACACCAGCACCAAAAGGTCTGGAGCGATCAGCAATCGGAGAGCTTCGCCGAATACCTCAGAAAGCAAAACCGCCCGGATTACCGGGCGGAATTGGGTTGGCCAATAAAACTTACTTGAAGTTCTTGAAGCGCTCGTTGAAGCGCTCGACGCGACCTGCAGAGTCCATGATGCGCTGCTTTCCGGTGTAGAACGGGTGGCTAGCGGAGCTGATTTCTACGTCGTAGACCGGGTAGGTCTTGCCGTCTTCCCACTCGATGGTCTTGTCCGAGGTGATGGTCGCACGGGTTAGGAACGAGACACCTGATGCCAAGTCGCGGAACACGATTGGTGCGTACTCTGGGTGGATGTCAGCCTTCATAGTTTTTCCTTATGTGAAATCTTTGTTTGCTCTAGGGCAACAGCGCGAAAGCCTAGCAGAGAAACAGTTATGAGTCCAGAGCCGAGACGGCTGAGAATCGGCCGCTTTGGTAGCTAACCCGGAGCGGGTGATTGAACGCCTCGCTAATGGCCTCCGAGGTGATCGTGGCACCAATCTCTCCGCGGGCCATAACCTCCCCGCCCTTGAGGATTAGGGCGTGAGTGAAGCCAGCCGGAATCTCCTCGAGGTGGTGGGTAACCATTGCCATCGCTGGCGCATACTCGCTGTTTGCGTAGCCGGCTAAAAGCCCAATCGTCAGCTCGCGCGCTCCAATGTCCAAGCTCGCAACCGGCTCATCGAGAAGCAAAAGCTCGGGGTCGGTCATGATTGAACGAGCAATTTGAACTCGTTTGCGCTCACCGTCGCTGAGAGTGCCAAAGGCACGCTCTTCGAAATCCGCAAGTTCCCACTCCTTCAAAACCCGTCGAGCACGTCGCTCATCAAGAGCGTCGTAGCTCTCGTTCCAGCGGCCGGTGACTCCGTAGCTCGCTGTCATAACGGCGTTGAGGACGCTCTCGCTGTTTGGAATCTGCGCAGCCAGAGCGCTAGATGCAAAACCGATTCGGGTTCTGAGCTCAAAGACGTTTGTCTCCCCCAGCTGGTGACCCAGCAGCCTGGCAATGCCGCTGGAGGGCTGGATTTGAGCGGCGCAAACCCTTAGAAGCGTTGTCTTTCCAGCACCGTTTGCTCCGAGAATGACCCAGCGCTCAGTTGATTGAGACTGAAAACTTATGGAGGTGAGGATAGATTTCCCACCTCGGACCACCGAGATGTTTTGAAGATCGATTACCGCTGACATTGCCCTCAAGCCTAGCTTTCCAAAGCATTCCGGTAGACCTCGAGGGTGCGAGTCGCAATCGATTCCCAACTGAATTGGCTTACAGCTCGTTCGCGTCCGGCTTGGCCAAACTTTTCAAGCGATCCTGAGTCCAAGGCCTTGTTCATGGTTGCCGACCAGTCGGCTATAAACGCAGCCGGATCCTTTGGGGTCCCGGTTCCATCTGAGACCTGATCAATCGGTACCAGCCATCCGGTTTGACCCTCGACGACGACCTCTGGGATGCCGCCGGTGGCGGTTCCGATCACGGCCGCAGCGCAGGCCATGGCTTCGAGATTGACAATACCCAGCGGCTCGTAGATCGAGGGGCAGACAAATAGGTCGGCTTCAGTCAGCAAAGCTGCCAGCTCTTTGACGGGAAGGTGCTCTGGAATCCAGGTAACGCCTCCCCTGGTGCTCTTCAGCTCACCAACCAGGCCCTCGATCTCAGCCTTGATCTCGGGGGTGTCAGGTGCACCTGCGGCGAGAATCAACTGAACGTCATCTGGCAGGTTCTTGGCTGCCTGAAGGAAGTAGCTCAAGCCTTTTTGCCGCGTGATGCGACCAACAAACATGGCAGTACGGCGCGAGCTGTCAATGCCGTAGCGGTCCAGGACCTCCTGGTTGTGGGTTGGTTGCCACTTCTGGGAATCAATGCCGTTGTAGACAACCTCAACTTTTTTGGGGTCCAGCTGTGGGTAAGAGGCCAGGATGTCGTTTCTCATACCGTTGGAGACGGCGATGACTCGTGCAGCCGCTTCGTAGGCGCTCTTCTCAACAAAGGAGGAGATTAGGTAGCCCCCACCGAGTTGCTCTCGCTTCCAGGGTCGCAGTGGCTCAAGGGAGTGCGCAGTTATTACGTGAGGAATTTCGTGCAGCATGGAGGCAACGTGGCCTGCAAAGTTTGCGTACCAGGTGTGGGAGTGAACCAGGTCCGCTCCCTTGATGTTCGGGACAATCTCCAGGTCAGTGGCAAGGGTCTGCAACGCCGAATTTTCCTGTGCAAAGGCCTCTGGGGTTTGATAACCAAAAGTTCCCGGTTCGGGGGTTGGAGCCCCAAAGGCATGAACGCGTGCATCTATCTGACCCCTGAGCACCTTCACTAACTCAGTGATGTGAACGCCTGCGCCCCCGTAAATGTTGGGCGGGTACTCTTTCGTAACAAAATCCACACGCATACCCAAATGCTATCCCCCGCCCATCCAAGCGCACTAACATTTGGCTATGGCTACCCGAGTTTTTGGAATGGTACTCGCCGGAGGCGAGGGTAAGCGCCTTATGCCGCTCACATCGGATCGTGCCAAACCCGCTGTGCCATTCGCGGGTTCCTACCGTCTGGTGGATTTCGCACTGTCAAACCTGATTAACTCCGGGCTAAGAAGAATTGTTGTTCTGACCCAGTACAAGTCCCACAGCCTCGACCGTCATATCTCTCAGACTTGGCGCATGTCTCCGCTGCTTGGAGGTTACGTAGCATCCATTCCGGCCCAGCAGCGCTTGGGTAAGCGCTGGTTCACCGGAAGTGCTGACGCGATTTTGCAGTCGATGAACGCTTTGAGCGACGAGCGCCCTGACTACGTGGTGGTTGTCGGTGCTGATCACGTTTACCGTATGGATTTCGATCAGATGCTTCAATCTCACATCGAATCCGGCATGGAGGCTACCGTTGCTGCCATTCGCCAGCCAATTGAAATTTGCAACCAGTTTGGCGTCATCGAAGTGGATGCCAACGACCCCACCAAGATCGCATCTTTCAAGGAAAAGCCAAAAGAGCCAGCCCCGGTTCCTGGCGATCCAAAGAGTGCTCTGGTCTCGATGGGTAACTATATCTTCAACGCCCAGGCGCTGATTGAGGCCATTGAGCGAGATGCCGAAGATGAGAACTCCACCCATGACATGGGTGGCGACATCATCCCTTACTTTGTGAATCAGAACCTCGCCGGCGCCTACGACTTCACCTTCAACGAGATCCCTGGTGCGACTCCGCGTGACAAGTCCTACTGGCGCGATGTTGGAACTCTGGATTCCTACTATGACGCTCACATGGACCTGATCTCCACGATGCCAATCTTCAACCTCTACAACTCCGAGTGGCCAATCTTCAATCAGCAGATCAACATGCCACCTGCCAAGTTCATCCACGACTCTGAGGGCAACCAGGGCAGAACCAACGACTCGATCGTTTCGCTCGGCGTTGTTGTCTCTGGGGCTGTGGTGGAGCGAAGTGTGCTCTCCCCCAACGTCAGGATCAACTCACGATCACTGGTGACCGATTCGGTGCTGCTGGACAGCGTTCAAATTGGCAGAGACTGCACCATCCGCAAAGCAATCCTGGACAAGGACGTCGTTGTAACCGACGGAGCAAGTGTTGGAGTGAGTCGTGAGCGCGACCTCGAGCGCGGCTTCACCGTAACCGACAGCGGTATCACCGTCATCACCAAGGGGCTTCTGGTCACACCTTGACAAAGTTTTTAGTGGTGTTTGATGTCGATTCGACGCTAATTGAGCAAGAGGCTATCGAGCTCCTTGCCGCTCACTCGCAGAGTGCCGAGTTGGTTCAGCAAATAACAGATAGGGCCATGCGCGGCGAGATCGACTTCTCCCAATCTCTGATTGAACGCGTGGCCACGCTCAAAGGCCTGCCCGAGTCGGTTCTTGGGTCAGTTTCCAGTCAGCTCACCCTCACCAAGGGAGCAAAGGCTCTAGTTACAGAGATTCACAGACGCGGTGGCAAGGCCGCTGCAGTGAGTGGAGGATTCATCCAGCTGCTGGATCCGCTTCGCGCCGAACTCAACTTGAACTTCGCGGCCGCCAACACTTTGGGTGTAGCGGCGGGTGCGTTGACAGGCGAGGTGGTTGGGGAAATTGTGAATCGCCAGGCCAAAGCCGATTATCTTCTCAGCTGGGCCGAAGAGTGCGGAGTTCATCCATCTCAGACCATCGCAGTTGGCGACGGAGCAAACGACTTAGGAATGATGGCGGTGGCAGGGCTATCTGTGGCTTTCTGTGCCAAGCCCATCGTCAACGAACAGGCAGATCTGGTGCTTGCAAATCGAGACCTGGCTGAACTAATTCAAATTCTGCCTTAGGCACCTGTTGAGTGCAGACCACCATCGACGTGAATCATCTCACCCGTGGTGGCTGGGAACCAGTCACTCAGAAGTGCGACAAGGCCCTTAGCAGCAGCCTCGGTGTCGGTAAGGTCCCAACCTAGCGGCGCACGGCCAGTCCACAGCTCCTCCATGGTTGCAAAGCCAGGAATCCCCTTCGCGGCGGTGGTGCGCAAGGGTCCCGCGGAAACCAGGTTCACCCTGATGCCCTTTGGTCCGAGGTAGCGGGCAAGGTAGCGGGAGGTTGACTCGAATGCTGCCTTTGCCACTCCCATCCAGTCGTAGACCGGCCAGGACACGGTCGCATCGAACGTGAGACCGACCACTGAGGAAGGGTTGTTCAAAACTGGCAGGCAGGCTGTGGTGATGGACTTCAAGGAGTAGGCCGAGACCTCAACCGCAGTTGACACATCAGACCATTCAGTCTCAAGGAAGTTGCCTCCGAGGGCCGACTGTGGTGCAAATGCGATTGCGTGCACAATGCCATCAAGTGTTCCTAGGTGCTCTCTAATGCGAGCAGGGAGAGCTGCCAGGTCCTCCTGGTTTGTTGCATCAAGTTCAATCACCTGAGCCGGCTTTGGGAGGCGACCAGCAATCTTCTGGGTAATCGGAAGCATGCGTCCAAAGGAGCTCAGCAACACCTCGGCACCCTGTTCTTGGGCGAGCCGGGCAGCTGCGAAGGCTATAGATGCCTCGGTTAGTACACCCGTTACCAGGATTTTCTTACCCTCTAAAATTCCCAAGTTTTACTCCCTTGATTCTTTAGTTTGAATGAAAGTTACTACCTAGTGGCCCATTCCAAGACCACCGTCAACTGGAATCACGGCACCGGAGATGTATGAGGCCTCATCGGATGCCAACCAGCGAACCACTTTTGCAACCTCGTCGGGTGAAGCAAAGCGGCCAGCGGGAATCTTGTCTCGGTAGCTTTGAGCAAGCTCTTCACTGAGCTCTGCGGTCATGTCGGTGTCGATAAATCCCGGTGCCACAACGTTCGCGGTTATGTTCCGAGAGCCCAGCTCCCTGGTAACGCTGCGTGCAATTCCAACCAGCGCACTCTTAGTGGCCGCGTAGTTGACTTGGCCGGCGCTACCCAACAAGCCCACGACTGATCCAATGAGAATCACGCGGCCATACTTCTGCTTGAGCATCGACTTTGTGACGCGCTTTAGGACGCGAAAAACACCGTTGAGGTTGGTGTTTACTACCGACTCAAATTCTTCATCACTCATTCTCAGGAGCAGGGTGTCCTTTGTGATGCCAGCATTTGCCACCAAGACCTCGATAGGCCCAAGCTTCTCTTCAACCTCTTTGATGGCTGCGTCCAGCGATTCGCCATCGGTGACGTCGGCCACCACGCTGAGCGTTCCTTGCGGACCCTTGCCGCTGCGTGCGGTCACGGCAACGCGGTGACCATCACGAACGAACTCTTCCGCGATGGCGTAGCCGATGCCGCGGTTGCCGCCGGTGACGAGTACGGTGCGGGCAGTTTGCATCAACCACTCCTAATCGGGAATACCATTGCGGGTTAGGTGCTTACGAATACCAGAGTCTAGTCATCGATAACTCCTTACCCAGGAAGGCGCAATTGCAAAAGCGACAGAGCGCAACCGCGCTGGAAGCTAGCCCTGATGAGGAAAGACGCTCTCGACTGGTGAAATACACGGTCGCAATGTCTGTCCGAATGGTCTGCATTGTGCTGGGAGTCGTCACCCAGGGTTGGCTGATGTGGGTGTTCTTCGCTCTGGCAATTTTCTTACCCTACTTCGCGGTGATCATCGCCAATGAGCAGGGTTCGACTAAGCGGGTCAACACCACCGTTATTGCCCCCAAGATCTCAATCAAAGCAGACCAAATCAAGATTGATGACCCAAAGTAAGTGCTCAAGAGCTGGTTGCCAGCAGCAGGCTGAGTTCCTAATCTTCTGGCGAAATCCCAAGGTCCACACCCCCGACCGCAGAAAAACCTGGGGAGCGTGCCATCAGCACCGAGAGTTTCTGCTTGACTACTTAGGAGCCCGAAACTTCTATCTTGAGGACCACAAAATTGAGCCAGAGCACCCTTAGACGCTGGGGACCATGGATTGCCGTGGTCGTGCTCTTCGCGGTTGCAACAACCTTGCTGAGCTGGTGGCAGTTCTCCCGTCGAGAGGAGAGGGTAGAGAGAATTGACCAAGTCATCGCCAACTACGACAAGACTCCAGTGGCGTTCGAATCGCTTCCCTGGGAACTGAATGAAAATGGCCTGACCGATGCTGAGTGGACGCCGGTCGTCGTGGCCGGCAGTTACTTGCCTGAAGAGGCTGTAATCGTTAGGAACCGCCCGCTCGCTGGTCAAGCCGGCTTCCTGCAACTGGTGCCCCTTGTTTTGGATAGTGGTCAGATTTTGATGATTGAACGTGGCTGGATTCAGGCTGGCTCCGATATCACCGCTCCTAGGTCTAATCCGCTTCCAAATGCAGGACGGCACGAGTTGGTGGTTCGCCTAAGAGCTCCAGAACCGAATCTAGGGAGAGCCTCTGTTGAGGGCCAGCTTGCGTCGATCAATCCAGCTGAGCTAAGTCAGACGCTAGCCACCTACGGAACAGTGATTTCGGATCGCTACGGCCGACTGGTCTCCGAGTCCCCCGGATACCCTGAGGCGCCGTTTGCCATGCCCATGCCATCCTTGAACGAGGGCAACCACCTTAGCTATGCGCTGCAGTGGATTTTGTTTGGGCTCATGGCCTTTGCCGCCCTATTCTGGGCCTATCGCAACGATCGACGCATTCGCCTCGAGGAGCAGGGGTTGCTTGTGCCCAAAGTTAGAAAGAAGACTCTGTCGGATTTGGACAACGAGTTTGAAGATTTGAACCAATAGACTTTCCAAAGTTTCCTAAGGAGCGCTAAATGTCAATTGCAACCCCAGTAATCGTCGACAGAATCTTTCCAAAGAGCATCGCTACCAACGTTTCACTAGTTTTTGGTGGCGCTGCTCTGACTGCCATCGCGGCTCAGATTCAGATTCCGATGTGGCCAGTTCCAATGACCATGCAGACGTTTGCCGTGCTTTTGGTTGGCGCAGCGCTGGGAGCAAAGCGCGGAGCGCTTTCGCTCTCGCTCTACCTAGCACTCGGGGCCGCAGGACTTCCCGTATTTGCCTCGGCTAAGTCACTAACCGGAGTAATCCCAACCGCTGGTTACATCGTTGGTTTTGTCGCTGCCGCAGCTCTGGTGGGCTACCTGGCTTCAAGAGGGTTCTCCTCATCGCCTGCCAAGGTTGCCCTGAGCTTCGCGCTAGGTAGCGTCGTCATCTATGGCTTTGGAGTTACCGGTTTGATGCTGTCACTGGGGCTAGATCTGAACAGCGCGATCGCAGCCGGTGTGATTCCGTTTCTGATTGGTGATGTTGTGAAGGCTGCTGCAGCTGCAGCGCTGCTTCCAGTTGCCTGGAAGCTAGTCAAATAGTCTCTAAATAGAGAACCCGATAGAGCGCATCATCTCTCTACCGTCTTCGGTAATGCGCTCTGGACCCCATGGTGGCATCCACACCCAGTTAATTCGGAATGCTTCAACCACTCCATCCAGCGCCTCAGCGGTCTGCTCCTCAATTACGTCCGTTAGCGGGCAGCCGGCTGAGGTCAGTGTCATGTTGATCAAGAGCGCGCCATCTTCGGACTCCTGCAGGCCATAGACCAGTCCAAGGTCAACAATGTTCACCCCGATTTCGGGGTCAATGATGTCCTTCATCGCCTCGATGATCTCATCGAAGCGAGCGGGCTCTAATTCCTTTGGTTCGCTCATACACCGGCCTTCAAGAAGCGATCGTAGCCCTCTGCCTCAAGCCTGTCAGCTAGCTCTGGGCCACCTTGCTCCGCAATGCGGCCAGCGACGAAGACGTGGACGAAATCGGGCTTGATGTAGCGCAGGATGCGGGTGTAGTGAGTAATCATCAAAACGCCAAGGTCGTTGCTCTCCTTGGCGCGGTTCACGCCTTCAGAAACCACCTTCAGGGCATCTACGTCAAGGCCCGAGTCAGTCTCGTCGAGAATGGCAATCTTTGGCTTTAGAAGCTCGAGCTGCAAAATCTCGTGACGCTTCTTCTCGCCACCAGAGAAACCCTCATTGACGTTTCGCTCGGTGAAGTCTGAGTCCATGCGCAGGTTCTTCATCGCGGTCTTTAGGTCGCCTACCCACTGGCGCAGGGCTGGTGCCTCGCCACTGAGTGCGGTCTTAGCCGTGCGGAGGAAGTTCGAAACCGAAACACCTGGGATCTCAACCGGGTACTGCATGGCTAGAAAGAGTCCAGCGCGAGCTCGCTCGTCGACGCTCATCTCGAGGACATCCTCGCCATCAAGCAGAATCTCGCCCTTGGTCACTTCATACTTTGGGTGTCCAGCGATTGAGTAGGCCAAAGTCGACTTGCCAGATCCGTTTGGACCCATAACCGCATGGGTCTCTCCCGAGCGAATGACTAAGTCAACACCCTTGAGAATCTCCTTTGGACCCTGGTCGGTCTCCACGGAAACGTGCAGGTTCTTGATTTCTAGAGTTGCCATTTTTACTACTTCCTTTTTCTAAGTCTTAGTCTTCGTACTCGATGTAGATTTCGTCGTTTTCAATCAAAACTTCGTAGGTTGCCACGGGCTCATAGGCCGGTAGGCTCAGGGGCTTACCGGTGTTTAGGTCGAACTTGGCACCGTGTGCCCAGCACTCAATGGTCTCGTTGTCGACAAAGCCCTCGCTGAGTGAAATCTCGCCGTGCGAGCACTTGTCATCCAGAGCCTTGACCTCACCAGATGGAGTTCTCACAATCGCAATCGCGTGATCGCCAATCTTTACACGAATAGCTTTGCCTGGTTTTAGGTCCTCAAGGGGACAGATCTTGATTGCCACTTAGACTCCAACCCTTTCAAGCTCTAGCTCAATCGCTGCGATTAGTCGATCTTCGACCTCGGCAACGCCAATCTTCTGAATCACCTCGTGCAAGAAGCCTCTAACCACGAGCTTCTTGGCGTCGGACTCGGAAATGCCGCGGGCCATTAGGTAGAACAGCTGCAGGTCGTCGAGTCTGCCCGAGGCACTGGCGTGGCCAGCTCCCTCGATCTTGCCAGTCTCAATCTCCAGGTTTGGAACCGAGTCCGCGCGTGCACCATCAGTCAAGAGCAAGTTGCGGTTGAGTTCGTAAGAGTTAGTTCCAGTTGCGCTCTCGCGAATGAGTACGTCACCCACCCAGACCGTGTGAGCGCCCTTGCCCTGAAGCGCGCCCTTGTAGGCAACGTCAGAAACGCAGTTAGGTGCGATGTGGTCGACATAGGGCCTGTGCTCGAAGTAGTTTCCGGTGTCGGCTAGGTAGACGCCATACATGTTGGTCGTGCCACCAGGAGAGGAGAGGTAGCTCGCTGGTGTAACCCTCACGAGATCTCCTCCGAGAGACACCACCACGTGCTTCAACACAGCGTCCTTGCCGATCTTGGCAAACTGACTTGAAACATGGCTTGAGCCCTTGTTCCACTGGGCAATGGTGATGAAGTCAAGCTTTGCGCCGTCCTCAATGACCAGCTCCACGTTCTCGCCCAGCACACCGTCACCCACGTGATCGAGTACAACGGTGGCAGACGAGTTTGAACCGAGCACGAGCACTACGTGCAGAGCCTGAGCCTCGTGAGACTTGGGGTTGATGGCGATAAAGCTTGGCCCCGCAACCTCGGTGTCCTTTGGAATCTCGATGACCAGGGTCTTGGAGGCGTTCGTCCAGGCTGCGGCGGCAACTCGGTCCTCTGGCAGACCTGCGGAACCGATTAGAGCGTCCGTTGAATCAACCCAGCGGCTGGTCACTCCCCCAGCAAGACGCAGGCTGATTGCCGATTCGGCAACCTCACCCATTACGTCCTGATCTAGACCCCGAAGCAGGTCCTGTGGGATGTAGCGCCAAATCTCCTGGAGTTTTGAAACCTCTGGAAAGTCTGAAACCGATGCGGAGCGCGGACGCTCGTTTCTTGTTTGAATGGGCACATTTCCGTGGGAGTGTGCCTCGATACCGTGCTGTGCCATTACTAGCCCACAGCTCCTTCCATCTGCATCTCGATTAGCTTGTTCAGCTCGAGTGCGTATTCCATTGGCAATTCTTTTGCGATCGGCTCGATGAAGCCACGAACGATCATCGCCATGGCCTCGTCCTCCTGCATTCCTCGGGACTGCAGGTAGAACAGCTGCTCGGCGGAGATCTGTGAGACGGTGGCTTCGTGTCCCATTGACACATTGTCTTCGCGAATGTCATTGGCTGGGTAGGTGTCGGAGCGAGAGATGGTGTCAACCAAGAGCGCATCACACCTAACGGTGTTGGCGCTGTGGTGAGCACCTGGGTTCACGCGAATCTCGCCGCGGTAAGAGGTTCTGCCGCCACCGCGTGCAATCGACTTTGAAACGATTGAGCTGGTGGTGTAGGGGGCCAGGTGAATCATCTTGGCTCCCGCGTCCTGGTGCTGGCCCTCGCCAGCGAAGGCAACCGAGAGAGTCTCGCCGCGAGCGTGCTCGCCAGCAAGGATCACGCTTGGATACTTCATGGTCACCTTGGAGCCGATGTTGCCATCGATCCACTCCATAGTGGCACCCTCGTGAGCAATGGCTCGCTTAGTTACCAGGTTGTAAACGTTGTTGGACCAGTTTTGAATCGTGGTGTAGCGAACGCGAGCATTCTTCTTCACGATGATCTCAACCACTGCGGAGTGAAGTGAGTCGGACTGGTAAATCGGAGCGGTGCAGCCCTCGATGTAGTGCACGTAGGAGTCTTCGTCGGCAATGATCAGAGTTCTTTCAAACTGACCCATGTTCTCGGTGTTGATGCGGAAGTACGCCTGGAGTGGAATCTCGACGTGAACGCCTTTTGGAACGTAAACGAATGAACCTCCCGACCAAACAGCGGTGTTTAGGGCTGCAAACTTGTTGTCTCCGGCTGGGATTACGGTGCCGAAGTACTCCTGGAAGATCTCAGGGTGCTCACGCAGGGCGGTGTCGGTGTCCAGGAAGATCACTCCCTGGGCCTCAAGGTCCTCACGAATCTGGTGGTAAACCACCTCGGACTCATACTGGGCTGCGACTCCGGCAACTAGGCGCTGACGCTCTGCCTCCGGGATACCCAGGCGCTCGTAGGTGTTGCGAATGTCCTCTGGCAGGTCTTCCCAGTTCTGGGCCTGCTTCTCGGTCGAACGCACGAAGTACTTGATGTTGTCGAAGTGGATTCCACTCAGGTCTGAGCCCCAGGTGGGCATTGGCTTCTTCAGGAAGAACTGGTAGCCCTTCATGCGACGCTCCAGCATCCAAGCTGGTTCGTCCTTCAAGTTGGAAATATTCTCAACCACCGACTCGTTGATGCCTCGCACAGCGGTGGCACCCTTGTCGTCCTTGTCGGACCAACCAAACTCGTAGTTCCCTAGGTCGTCTAGCTCTGGGCGGTCGATAATTTTTTCTGACATTGAAACAGGCCTCCTGGGTCGCAACGCAGTTCAACCCGAAATAATCACGGGTATTCCATGTGTTGGAATGTGTGAAACACTGGTATTCAGCTGTCTCAAAGGTTAGGCGACAATGCTTTGTTATACCAGTAAGGCAAACCTAAGTTAGGTCAAGGGATTGAACGCAGTCAAGCAAGTTTGGTTTGGAGCGCTGGTGGCTCCCGCGCGGCTTCGGCTATTCGTTTGGCTCTCACTCGTGACGCAAATCCTGATCGTGGTGACCGGAGGGCTGGTTCGCCTAACGGGTTCGGGCTTGGGCTGCCCAACCTGGCCCAAATGCACCGATGACTCGCTTATTTCCACCCAGGAGATGGGCATTCACGGAATTATCGAGTTTGGCAACCGACTACTGACATTCGTGCTACTTATTGTGGCCCTGCTGACCTTTATTGTCGTGGTTCGTCGCGCTGAGCTGGCTGGCCAGCTCACGGCACCCACTCTTGCCTTTTTTGGCGGTGTCGCACTTTTCATTGTTGGCCTCGTTGTTCACAACTTCATTGGTCTCGGACCAGAGGCCATCGCCACCTTCGCTTCATCCTTGGCGGTCATGTTGAGCTTTGGCGCAATTGTGGTTCGAAGAGCCAAGCGACTCGAGCCAGCCGGATTAGTTTGGCCTGCGTTCCTCTTGGGAGCAGGCATCATCCTTCAGGCCGTGGTGGGCGGTATAACCGTGCTCACCGGGCTCAACTCTTGGATAGTTGGTCTCCATTTCGTCATTTCCATGTTCTTGATCGCTCTCGCAGCGCTGTTGGTGTGGAGAGCGCTGCCAAAGCCATCCGGGATCATTGCACCCTTGAACTCTCGCCTGGCACCGCTAACCGTTGTGGTGGGGTCGATTGCGACCCTGGTAGGAGTTGTTGTCACTGGTGCCGGTCCCCACGCAGGAGATGCGGCTACGCCCCGCAATGGTCTTGACCTTGAGGTCTGGCAGCACTACCACTCCTACCCCGGCTACCTAATGCTCGGTTTGATCACTCTCCAGCTCGGAGGCCAGTATCTGGCAACGCGCAGTTTGTGGCAGGACCTTGGCACGCGAATCCTCACCATCCTCTTTCTTGTGACTCTCACCCAAGCTGCCATCGGAATCATTCAGTCGAGGTTGGGTGTACCTGAGTTCCTCGTAGCGGCCCATATGCTGGGAGCTGCGGTCCTGGCGGGATTGATTACCTTCCAATTTCTCTCTGCCAAGCGAATCAGCAGATGAGCATCGCCTTCCTCTTTGGCAGGGATCTCAGGCTGCAGGACAACGAAGCGCTCAGCTACGCGGCTGGCCAGGGAGATCAACTACTCCCCCTCTACATAGTTCCATCTGAGTTTGACTCGCTCTCGCCGATAAGGCAGCACTCACTCGTGGAATCACTAAGGTCGCTAGACGCGTCCCTTCCTTCTGGACTTCAGGTGATGAGCAAAAGCCTCGCGGAGAGCATCGGCTCACTTGAGGGCGTCGAGAAGGTAGTGGCAACGCGCTCCTTTGACACCAAGGGGATGCTCTGGCAGGCAGATCTTGCCGAGGTGTGCTTCTCCAAGGGAATCGCTCTTGAGCTAAAGGGATCTAACTACGCCGTTGCCCCCGGGACGATAGTCAAAGACGATGGTTCAGCACTCAAGGTGTATACGCCGTTTTACAAGCGCTGGATGCTCCACGGCTGGGTTAGACCCTTTGAGCTTGATGTCAACCGGGTCAACTGGGCGAAGGTAGACATCAGAGACCTCCCCACACCGAGCGCTACTGCCCCAATCAAAATCCGAGCGGGTGAGGCTTTCGCCCTGAGGACCTTTAGGCGCTTCCAAGAGCGTGCACTGAGTGATTACTCAGAGAACCGAAACAGAACGGACCTATCCGGCACCTCGCACCTCTCCCACGCGTTGGCTCACGGTGAGATTCACCCGCGCACGCTGCTTGCCGAGCTTGGCGTAGGTGAAGGGGCAGAGGTTTTCCGCAAAGAGATCGCTTGGCGTGAGTTTTACGCCGATGTGCTTTACCGCAATCCCCACACTCTTGACCATTACTACGAGCCTCGCTTTGCCGAAATGCGATACGCGGATCCGGTCAGCGATGCTGAGAAGCTAGAGGCCTGGAAAGCCGGTAAAACTGGATACCCAATCGTCGATGCGGCTATGCGGCAACTGAACCAGACCGGTTGGATGCACAATCGATCCAGAATGATCGTGGCAAGTTTCTTGGTAAAGGACCTGCACTTTGAGTGGCAAATCGGCGCTCGCTATTTCGAGGAGATGCTCACGGACTTCGATCCCGCCTCAAATTCCCACGGCTGGCAGTGGACGGCCGGGTGCGGAACTGATGCCTCTCCTTACTACCGCGTCTTTAACCCTGTTCTTCAGGGTGTGAAGTTTGATCCCAGGGGTGATTACGTTCGAAAGTTCGTGCCGGAACTACAGCACGTAGATGGCTCTGCAGTTCATGAACCATGGGAGCTGATAGACGGATATGTAAACGGCTATCCCGAGCGGATTGTGGATCACTCTCAGGAGCGAGATGAGTCGCTGAGGCGATTGCAGGAGATTAAAAAGTAATCAGCGGGTCGATTGCAATTGCCAGGAACAGCAGGGTCAGGTGTGTGATAGACCCGTGGAAAAGTCTCATTGGGTTCTCTGGAACTCGCTCTTTAGCTTCGCTGTAGAGACGGTGGGACTCCCAGGTAAACCAGATGCCAGCCACGACAGCCACAACCGAGTAGATCAGGCCCATACCCGCAACTGGAATCAGTAGCAGAGTCGCTGCTAAGTAGGCCCAGGCGTAAAGAATGATCTGACGCCCGACCGTCTCGTTCTTGGCGACAACCGGCAACATCGGAACATTTGCGAGCTTGTATTCCTCGAGGTAACGCATGGAGAGCGGCCAGTAGTGCGGTGGCGTCCAAAGGAAGATGATGAGGAACAGCACCCATGCACTCAGGGAAACCTCATTGGTGACCGCAGCCCAGCCAATCAGTGCCGGCATAGCGCCCGCAGCTCCGCCCCACACAATGTTTTGAGGGGTGCGTCGCTTTAGACCCAGGGTGTAGACGAATACGTAGAAGAGAATTGCCGCCAGAGACAGAAGTGCCGAAAGCAGGTTGATGATGAGGGCGAACCAGGCAAACGAGATGATTCCGATGCTCCAGGCAAATACCAGAGCCTCACGCTGAGTGAGCTCGCCGGTCGCCAACGGGCGGTTCTTGGTCCTACCCATGAGTTTGTCGATGTCTGAGTCGATGTAGCAGTTAAAGGCGTTTGCGCTTCCGGCGCTGAGGGCACCACCAAATAGGGTTGCAGCGATAAGCCACAGCTCTGGAAGTCCGCGCTGCGCCAAGATCATGGTTGGCACGGTTGCAATCAGCAGCAACTCGATGACTCTCGGCTTTGTAAGCAAAAAGTAAGCCCTCAGCTTAGAAAAGAAGCGAGCGCGAGTGACGGTTGGAGAAACAGACATTTGTTCAAGTCTAACCGAGTCAAACTCCAACAAAGACGTTAGGTATAGACTCTCAGCAAACCTATGGCACCGCCGCCAAAGCCTCCCTTTTTTTCGAGAAAAAGCTTGAGATTGGACTTTAGTTGTTGAACTGGAATGAATTAGACGACCTGGCGGTAAAGACCGCCAAGGCACTTGCGGCGGACGCCGTTGAGAAGGTTGGAAACGGCCACCCTGGAACCGCGATCAGCCTGGCACCCGCTGCCTATCTTTTGTTCCAGAAAGTTATGCGCCACGACCCAAGCGATGACCGCTGGGCAGGGCGAGATCGCTTCATACTCTCCGCTGGGCACTCATCGCTAACTCTTTACAACCAGCTCTACCTCGGCGGCTTTGGCCTCGAGCTGGATGACATCAAGGCCCTGCGCACCTGGGGCTCACTCACCCCTGGCCACCCTGAGTTTGGGCACACCAAGGGCGTGGAGATCACCACGGGACCCTTAGGCTCGGGCTTGGCATCAGCAACTGGCTTTGCGATGTCCACTCGCTTCGAGCGCGAACTGCTTGATCCAACTTCCAAGCCCGGCGAGTCGGTCTTCGACCACCACGTCTATGTGATCGCGGGCGATGGTGACATGCAAGAGGGTGTCAGTGCAGAGGCTGGCTCGCTGGCCGGTCACCTTGGCCTAGGCAACCTGGTTGTCATCTATGACGCGAATCAGATTTCAATTGAAGATGACACAGACATCTCCTTCACCGAGGACGTCGCCGCTCGCTACCGTGCCTACGGCTGGCAGACCCTGGAGGTGAACTGGCGGACCAATCCTTACAGGGAAGATGTTCAGGCCCTCTACGCAGCGATTGAGGCGGCTAAAGCAAACACTGATCAGCCAACGCTCATAACTCTTCGAACCATCATCGGTTGGCCCTCGCCATCCAAGATGGACACCGGCAAGATTCATGGTTCCAAGCTCGGAGCAGAAGAGCTTGCCGGGCTAAAGGTTGCACTTGGATTCGATCCCGCAGAGAACTTTGTGGTCTCCCCCGACGTGATTCAGCACACCAGGCAACTGGTTTCACGGGGCAAAGAGCTTCGTGCTGCATGGAATGCAAGGTTCGAAGCATGGCAGAAAGCGAACCCCGACCAGGCAAAGCTCTTCGCAAGGCTCGAAAAGGGTGAATTGCCAGCTGAGCTTGCATCCGCCATTCCTAGCTTTGAAGCGGGCACCGAGATCGCAACCAGAGCTGCCAGCGGCAAGGTTTTGAATGCAATTGCTGAGGTTATGCCCGAACTCTGGGGCGGCTCTGCCGACCTAGCCGAGAGCAACAACACCACTATTGAAGGTGGTGGATCTTTCGTCCCAGCAAAGTGGACCACCAAGGCCTGGTCACCTAAGCCTGCTGGTCGAATCATGCACTTCGGTGTTCGTGAGCACGCCATGGGCGCTGTGCTAAATGGAATTGCCCTGTCCGGACACACCAGAGCATTTGGTGGAACCTTCTTGGTGTTCTCGGACTACATGCGTCCCTCGGTGCGCCTGGCAGCGCTCATGAACATCGCCCCAATCTATGTTTGGACTCACGATTCAGTGGCACTGGGTGAAGATGGTCCAACTCACCAGCCAATCGAGCACCTAGCTGCGCTGCGCGCGATTCCAAACCTCTCGATCGTGAGACCTGCGGACGCCAACGAAACAGCGGTTGCCTGGGTGGAGGCGCTCAAGCGCGACCAGAGTCCGACTGGACTCGTGCTCACGAGGCAAAACCTCCCCGTCGTTGAGCGAGGCGCTGGATTCGGTGCCGCAGCGGATGTCGCTAAAGGCGCTTACGTCTACGTGGACGGCTCAAACGGAGTCGATCTAATTCTGATCGCCACCGGCAGCGAGCTGCAGTTTGCCTTGGAGGCTAGAGCCACCCTCGAAGCCCAAGGGGTTTCAACGCGAGTTGTTTCCGCCCCCTGCCTTGAGTGGTTCGAGGAGCAAAGCGCAGACTACAAGGAGGCTGTGCTCCCCCGGAGCGTAAAGGCACGAGTGTCCATCGAGGCTGGCATCAGCTCGTTCTGGCGCGGCTATGTAGGTGTCCAAGGCATTGCAATTGGTATAGATCACTTTGGAGCATCCGCCGACTACAAGACCCTTTACGAAGAGTTTGGAATCACCACCCAGGCGGTTATCGACGCTTCCCGAAAAGTTCTAGGAAAGTAAATGAATAAGAATCTCAGCGACCTTACAAATGCCGGAGTCTCAATTTGGCTGGACGATCTGTCCCGCGAGCGAATCGAGTCGGGCAACCTTGCCGATCTGATCGCCCAGCACTCCGTTCGCGGCGTGACCACTAACCCCACCATCTTTGCCGCAGCCCTCAAGGGAGCGAGCTACCGCCCTCTTATCGCAGCTCAGCGTGGCAATAACGTTGCCGAGGTCATCAAGAACATCACCTCCAAAGACGTTGCTGACGCCTGCGAAATCTTCGCTGGAGTTTACGAATCATCCAGTGGCGTTGATGGGCGCGTTTCGATTGAGGTTGAGCCCAAGCTCGCCATGGACACCGCAGGCACAATCGCTCAGGGTCTTGAACTTCACAAGCTCGTTGGTAAAGAAAACGTCATGATCAAAGTTCCAGCCACAATCCCTGGCTTGGAAGCTATCACCGAGCTCACCGCGCACGGTGTTTCCGTGAACGTCACCTTGATCTTCTCGACCCAGCGCTACGACCAGGTCATCGATGCCTATTTCGCAGGTCTTGAGAAAGCCATTGCCAATGGTGTTGACGTCTCCAAGATTCACTCGGTCGCATCCTTCTTTGTTTCCCGGGTCGACACCGAGGTTGATGCCAGACTCGAAGCGCTTGGCCGCCCAGAGCTCAAGAGCAAAGCGGCACTTGCTAACGCCAGACTCGCCTACGGATTGTTCCAGGAGCGTTTTGCGACAGGGCGCTGGAAGGCACTTGAGTCCCAGGGAGCCAGGCTTCAACGCCCACTAATGGCCTCCACCGGCGTCAAGGACCCAGCGCTGCCCGACACCTTGTATGTTGCCGAATTGGTAGCTCAGGACCTGGTCAACACCATGCCGGAGAAAACCATGATGGCTATGGCTGACCACGGAGTGGTCACTGGTGACACCATCACACCAAACCTTGAGGACGCGATTTCGTTCATGAACCAGCTGACCGACGCCGGAGTCGAATTCGCGTCGGTCACTCAGAAGCTGGAGGACGAGGGCGTTTCGAAGTTCATCACCTCGTGGGATGAACTTGTCGACTCTGTGACCGCAGCTATCGAAGGTAACTAGTGATACTCACTCTCAATCCAGAACTGCAGGCCAGTCTTTCGGCTGTAGTTCACGAACTGGCCAGTCACGAGATCGCGTCTCGAATCACCTCGAAGGATTCAACCATCTGGGGTGCCGCGGCTGAGTCAGAGGCCAGCATCCGGTTGGGATGGGTGGATTCGTTCCAGGAGGCCGTCAACCTGATTCCTGAGATTGTGAGGCTTCGCGAAGCGCTTCGCGTAAAAGGTATTGACCGCATCGTGCTCTGCGGCATGGGTGGTTCATCCTTAGCGCCCGAGGTAATAACAAAGAACTCGGGGGTGGAGCTCGTTGTGCTGGATTCCACGGCCCCCGACCAGGTTGCTGCGGCACTGGTTGATCTGCAGCGGACCGCCGTGGTGGTCTCATCGAAGTCGGGCTCCACGGTCGAAACCGACAGCCAGAAGCGTGCCTTTGAAAAGGCATTTGCCGATGCGGGTATCGAAGTTACGGAGCGCATCATCATCGTGACCGACCCCGGATCTCCGCTCGATGGGGCCGCTCGTCAGGCGGGTTACCAAGTCTTCAATGCCGACCCAAATGTTGGAGGCCGCTACTCAGCTCTCACAGCTTTCGGCTTGGTGCCATCGGGTCTGGCCGGTGCTGACGTAGCCGCCCTCGTGAGCAGTGCAATCCAGGCTGCCCCCACGTTTGGGTTCGATTCCACTGACAACCCTGCGCTTTGGCTCGGGGCTGTTTTTGCTAGAACTCCAGGTTCACACGGCTACCGGGACAAGTTCCTAATCGAAACGGACTACCTGCCAGGATTTGGTGATTGGGCGGAACAGCTAGTAGCAGAAAGCACTGGTAAGGACGACCGAGGCATTCTTCCCGTAGTTGTTTCTTCGAAGGCTCCCGAGCTAACGTCCGACCTTGGCGACACCATCACCATTCGTTATGGGGATGCAGACTCGACGCCGCAGCACGTTACGTTCAGCGGTGAGCTGGGAGAGCTGTTTCTACTTTGGGAACACGCCACTGCTGTTGCAGGCTATCTAATGGGCATCAATCCCTTCGATCAGCCAAACGTGGAGTCGGCGAAGGTGGCGGCAAGAGAGCTCTTGGACTCCCCTGCGATGGCCAGTGATGTTGACTTTGTGGATCGCTCGGTGGCAGTCAAGTCTTATGGTTTCGAAGTTCTTGGCTCCACCATTGAGGCAGCCATTGAGCAGCTTCTCGCGGAGGCGAATGCACTTACCTACTTCTCCATTCAGGTCTACCTAAACCGAGCAGAGTATCCGCAGTTTGAATCACTGCGCGATTTGCTGGCGAGCAGAACCGGACGGCCAGTGACTTTTGGCTGGGGACCGCGCTTTCTTCACTCAACGGGTCAGTATCACAAGGGTGGACCCAAGCAGGCACTGGTGATCCAAATCACCGGTGAGTTTGGTCACGATCTTGAAGTGCCGGGACGCCCGTTCAGCTTCGGGACTCTAATCAATGCCCAGGCGCTCGGAGATGCCAAGGTTCTGAGCGATAACGGGCTAAAGGTTGTATCGCTGCGGCTAAGCGAACCCCTCAGTGGTCTCGAGCTAATCACCAAGGTAATTGCTTCGTGACCCAGAACCCCCTGCGCGATCCCGATGATCGCCGAATGCATCGAATTGCAGGCCCCAGCGGTCTGATCCTGTTTGGTGTGACAGGCGACCTCTCTCGCAAAAAGCTGATGCCGGCCGTGTACGACTTGGCAAACCGCGGCCTTCTACCTCCGGCCTTTTCGCTCGTTGGCTTCGCGCGCAGAGACTGGTCGCGTCAAGACTTTGAGCAAGTGGTGCACGATGCCGTTCGAGCTAACGCTCGCACTGAGTGGTCCGAGGACGTATGGAATCAGTTGGTTCAAGGGATCCGCTTTGTTTCTGGTCGTCATGATGACCCTGAAGCTTTTGCGAAGCTCAAGGCCACTGTCGATGAGCTTGATAGAGAGCGCGGGACTAGCGGTAATCACTCTTTCTATCTCTCGATTCCCCCAAGAGATTTCCCTCTGGTTGTTGACCAGCTTGAGAGGGCCGGCCTCACCAAAGCCGAGCCAGGCAAGTTCCGCAGGGTTGTTATTGAAAAACCTTTTGGCTCAAACCTAAAGACGGCCAGAGAGCTGAATGAGGTGGTGGAGCGAGTTTTTCCGGCCGACTCGATCTTCCGCATCGACCACTACCTGGGCAAGGAGACGGTTCAGAACATCTTGGCGCTAAGGTTTGCCAACCAATTATTCGAGCCGATCTGGAACTCCAGCTACATTGACCACGTCCAGATCACAATGGCCGAGGACATTGGCATTGGCTCCAGGGCCGGGTACTACGACGGCATTGGTGCGGCTCGAGATGTAATCCAGAATCACCTGCTGCAGTTGCTCGCACTTACTGCCATGGAACAGCCAATCTCATTTGACGCGGCGGACCTGAGGGCAGAAAAAGAAAAGGTTCTGGCAGCGGTAAAACTGCCGAAGGACCTAGCGATCCACACTGCGCGTGGGCAATACGCCGCCGGTTGGCAGGGTGGTGAAGGGGTAGTTGGTTATCTCGACGAGGAGGGAACGAACCCCGAATCCAAAACAGAGACCTTTGCCGCCATGAGACTCGATGTCGCCACGAGGCGTTGGCACAACACCCCCTTCTACCTGCGAGCTGGAAAGCGACTTGGGCGAAGAGTCACCGAGATCGCAGTGGTCTTCAAGCGTGCTCCACAACAGCTTTTTGGCGAGAGCCAAACTGCCCTGCTGGGAGAAAATGCGCTGGTGATTCGCGTTCAACCAAACGAGGGTGTCACGATCAGGTTTGGCTCTAAGGTTCCAGGACCATCTATGCAGGTGCGCGATGTCACGATGGACTTTGGATACGGCCACGCGTTCACTGAAGACTCCCCCGAGGCCTATGAGCGCCTCATCCTTGACGTGTTGCTCGGTGAACCACCGCTGTTTCCGCGTCAGCGGGAGGTCGAACTCAGCTGGAAGATCTTGGACCCGATCGTGAACTTCTGGGAGAAAAATGGTTCTCCCGAGGCTTATGCCCCTGGATCCTGGGGCCCCGAGAGCGCCCACCGAATGCTTGAGATTGATGGCAGAACCTGGAGGCGACCTTGATAGTCGATATGCCCAGCACCACCTCCTCAAAGATTGGTAAGCGTCTTAATGAGCTGCGCGAAACTGGTGGCGTTGTCGCGCTGGGTCGAGTGCTGTCTCTGATTATCGAAACTGATGCCGCAGACGTTGAAAAGGCAATCGCTGCAGCCAACGGTGCGTCAAAGCTGCACCCCTCCCGGATCATCGTTCTCACGAGCGTTCAGGGTGGTGGCGATTCCAGGCTGGATGCTGAGATTCGCGTTGGCGGAGACGCTGGAGCTTCCGAGGTTGTCATCTTGAAGGCGCATGGTGCAGCGAGTTCTAACCAGGAGTCACTTGTGACCGGACTCTTGCTGCCAGATGCTCCAGTAGTTGCCTGGTGGCCATCTAGCTGCGGAGCGAACCCGGCAAAGACAGCGATTGGAAAGATCGCGACCCGGCGAATTACCGACTCTGCTAGTCAGAGTGACCCGAGTGCATTTCTGAAAGAGCTCGCCAAGAACTACACTCCCGGTGACGGCGACATGGCCTGGACTCGCATAACCCTTTGGCGCTCCCAACTGGCAGCACTTTTCGAACAGCACAAGCATCGCGAAGTAACACAGATTGAGGTTCTAGGTTCGGCAAACAGTCCGAGCGCAGAACTGTTGGCCAACTGGCTTGCCTTGCGCCTTAGTTCACCTGTGAGCATCACGAACGAGATTGAGGGTGCAGCAATTCAGGGTATCGCTGGAGTGCGTATTGGATTTGCTGATGGAAAACTTGAGATCGTGCGCAGCGATGAGATTGCGGCGATTAGGCAGACCGGCCTGCCTGACTCTTCGGTACTGCTGCCCAAGCGCAGCGATCAGGACTGCCTGATTGAGGACATGCGCTTTTTGGGGGAGGACGAAATCTACGGCGAGGTACTCAAAGGCGGCAAACGATGACGGTTCGCTCGCACTCAAGTTCCGCTGAACTTGTGCGGGCTGCAGCTGATGACTTTGCAGCCCTCGCAAACGATCTTTTGGAGTCGAAGTCAAAGATTCGAGTGCTTCTCACTGGCGGCACTCTGGGTATCGCCTTTATATCCGAGCTAGCCAATCAGAAACTGGATTGGAGCAGAATCTGGCTGATGTTCTCAGACGAGCGATTTGTGCCGCTTGATCATGATGACCGCAACGAACACCAGGGCCTCGCCGCATGGCCAGCACTTGGGCAATACCTGAAACGCTTTCCAGCAGCAAACATAGGACTAGCAGAGGCGGCAGAGCTTGCTAGCAAAGCTCTCGAGGAAGAGTTAGGTCTATTGACTGCAACGGAGAGTTGTTTTGATTTGACAGTGCTTGGAATGGGGCCCGATGCTCACATCGCCAGTCTCTTCCCGGGCCACACCCACGCCAATTCCTGGGTGATTGCCGAATCAAACTCCCCCAAGCCACCTGCAAATAGGTTGAGCCTTAGCTACCAGGCCCTGAATCGCTCTGAGCGGGTTTGGTTTTTAGCTGCCGGTGAATCCAAGGCCTGGGCTGTATCGCAGAGCCTGGAGCCTGCCAGTGGCCTGCCAGCAGGTATGGTGCGCGGCCGCCGCGAAACTCTTTGGTATCTAGATCAGGAAATTACTGACGCGCTTTAGCCGCAGCGGCAGCGCGCTCACGACGCTCACGGATTAGCGCAAGAGCTTCATCGAGAATCTCCTGGGCTTCCTTGTCGGTGCGACGCTCTTTCACATACGCCAGGTGGGTCTTGTATGGCTCAATCTTTGCAACCTGAGGTGGGTTGTCCTTATCCAGACCTGCGGGAAGGCCGCAGTTTGGGCAATCAATCTCAGTGGGAAGTTCTTCACGGGCGATACTTGCCACAAACTGCGGGTGCACCTCGTGGCCATTGGAGCAGAAAAAGCTGAGGGTTACGCGCTCGACCTGGTGACCACGGTCTTGCTCGCCCATTGGGCCAGCACCAACTCTTGCTCCCCTAATTGATGGTGAAGATGACACTTAGGCCCATCCGAATCTGTTGAACAATCCGAGGATGATGATTACCCCAACCCAGATCAATCCAAGGACAATCGTGATCCGGTTGAGGTTCCGCTCTGCCACACCGGAGGAGCTCATAGACGAGGTAACGCCGCCACCGAACATGTCCGCGACACCACCACCACGACCCTTGTGCAGCAGGATCATCAAGATCAGCAAAACGCTGGTGATTGCCAGCAGCACCAGTAGTGCGGTTTGTAGGGCGGCCATTTACTTCCTCAACTCCTTGTGCGCTATAAAGCGCTCGTCAAATTATAGAACTATGTGCTTTTGATAGCGCGCGATGCCAGAAAACTCCTCGGCATCCAAAGACGCTCCACCAACTAGCACGCCGTCGACATCGTCGTGCTGCATGAATCCAGCAACGTTGTTTGCCTTGACGGAGCCTCCGTAAAGGATGCGAGTGGCATCCGCAACGGCACCGAATGATTCGCGCAGTGCTGCGCGAATAGCCCCAGCCACCGCACTGGCCTCATCAGCGGTTGCGACCTTGCCGGTACCGATAGCCCAAACGGGTTCGTAGGCAATGACAAAGTCTCCGAGTGATTCATGACCGTTGAGTGCTGCAATGGTCTGTCGAATGGGAACTGCCGACTGACCCTCGCTTTCGAGCTGCTCCAAGGTCTCACCAACGCAGATGATTGGCGTTAGGTTGTGACGCCAGGCGGCAGCAACCTTCTGCTGAATAATGCCGTCGTCCTCGTTGTGATATTGGCGACGCTCTGAGTGGCCAACAAGAACATACTTCACGGCCAGCTTTGCCAAGAATGCTCCCGAAATATCTCCAGTAAAGGCACCCGAGTCTTTTGCGGATAGATCCTGCGCACCGAGAGTGAGCTCAAACTTCTCCGCATCGATCAGGGTTTGTGCGCTCCTGAGGTCGGTGAATGGAGGGAAAACAGCAACCTCAACCTTGGAGAAGTCATGATCTGCATCGCTGAGCGTCCAACTCAGTTTCTGAATCAGCGCAATTGCCTGAAGGTGATCCAGGTTCATCTTCCAATTGCCAGCAATCAATGGAATGCGGTTAGTCATTTAGGACCTCCAGTCCTGGAAGGGACTTGCCCTCTAGATACTCCAGTGATGCTCCACCACCGGTTGAAATGTGCCCAAAGGCGCTTTCGGCAAACCCAAGGGCCCTGACCGCCGAAGCCGAGTCCCCTCCCCCGACCACGCTCAAGCCATCGACCTCGGTAAGCGCTTGAGCGAGCACCTTGGTGCCGTTGGCAAAATTCGGAAATTCGAACACGCCCATAGGACCATTCCAAAAGACGGTCTTGGACTCTCGAACAGAGCTACCAAAAGCAGCCGCGGATTCTGGCCCGATGTCCAACCCCATTACCTCAGCGCCCAGGTCCGAAGACTCAATCTCCGTGACTGGAACAACTCGGTACTCCGCGTCCTTGCTGAAGCCGGAAGCAATAACGATGTCGGTTGGCAAAAGCACTTCAACACCGAGCTCCTCAGCCTGAGTCAGAAACTTACCGACCGTCTCGACCTGATCGATTTCCAGCAGGCTCTTGCCAACTGCGAACCCCTTGGCCTTGAGGACAGTGAAGACCATCCCGCCGCCTATAACGAGACGATCAACCTTGGGCAGCAGGTTCTCAATTACACCGAGCTTGTCGGAGACCTTTGAGCCACCAAGCACCACGGTGTAGGGGCGCGCAGGGTTTGTGGTGAGTCGTTCAAGGACCTCTAGCTCTGCAGCAATCAGATCGCCCGCATAGCTTGGAACCAGTTCTGCAAGTTCGAAGACGCTGGCTTGCTTTCTGTGCACGACACCAAAACCATCGCTCACAAGGACTTCACCCAGCTCCGCCAGCGAGGCTGCGAACCCTTGTCGTTCGGAAGCATCCTTGGAGGTCTCGGCGGCATTAAAGCGAAGGTTCTCGATTAGAGCTACTCCGCCATCTTGAAGCATCTTGACAGCTGCAGTTGCCTGCACTCCCACAGTGTCGGCTGCGAATACCACTGGCTGCCCAAGCAGCTGCTCGAGTCTCTCAGCCACGGGTGCCAGCGAGTACTTCGGGTTTGACTCACCATCTGGGCGACCCAGGTGAGAGCAGACAATCACCCTGGCTCCAGCCTCAACCAGTCGCTTGATGGTTGGGACGGATGCCCGGATTCGCCCATCGTCTTGAATCATGCCGTCACTTAGCGGCACGTTCAGATCACAGCGAAGAATTACTCGCTTGGAGCGTAGGTCTCCAGCGTGGTCAAGAGTGCGAAGCATTAGAGCTTGGAAGCAACCAGCTCGGTTAGCTCAACGAGGCGGTTGGAGTAACCCCACTCGTTGTCATACCAGCTTGAGAGCTTGACGGTGTTGTCGATAACGCGAACCAGCCCTGCATCGAAAATCGAAGAGTGAGGGTCGGTGACGATATCTGAAGAAACGATTGGGTCCTCGGTGTAGAGCAGGATGCCCTTCATGGGACCAGCGGCAGCCTCCTTGTAGGCGGCCTTGATCTCATCGATGGTGACAGGCTTCTCAGATACCAAAGTCAAGTCGGTGATGGAACCGGTTGGGACTGGCACGCGAAGAGCAAAACCGTCTAGTTTGCCCTTGAGCTCTGGAAGAACCAGGCCAATTGCCTTTGCGGCTCCGGTGGTGGAGGGGACAATGTTGATCGCAGCAGCGCGAGCGCGACGCAGGTCAGAGTGCGGTCCGTCCTGCAAGTTCTGGTCCGCGGTGTACGCGTGGACGGTGGTCATCAGACCGTTCTTGATGCCCCACTTGTCGTGGAAGACCTTCGCAAGCGGAGCCAAGCAGTTCGTGGTGCAGGAAGCGTTGGAGATGATGTGGTGCTTCGAGTTGTCGTAAAGGTGGTCGTTCACACCAATTACGAAGGTGGCATCCTCACCAGTGGCTGGAGCCGAGATGATTACCTTCTTTGCACCTGCATCCATGTGCTTCTTGGCGTCGGCTGCATCGGTGAAGCGACCAGTTGACTCGATCACGATGTCAACTCCGAGGTCACCCCAACCCAGCTGGCTTGGGTCGCGCTCTGCCAAAACCTTGATGCTCTTGCCATTCACAACAATTGAATCGCCATCAACAGAAACGGCTGCATCTAGACGGCCGGTAACGGAGTCGTATTTCAAGAGGTGGGCAAGTGACTTCGGGTCACTTAGGTCATTTACTGCAACGATTTCGAGGTCTGAGTTCTGAGCCAGGGCGGCGCGCAGATAATTGCGACCAATGCGACCAAAACCGTTAATGCCAATGCGAGTCAAAGTAGTCTCCAGACTTGGGTGGAAGTGAGTGTTTTATTGCTCCACGCGCCTTTGAGCGGACCGACTCAGCCTAGCAGTAATGACTTCGATTGGACCTTTACAGTTGCCAAACGGCTGGCGACATCGTCCCAGTTAATGATGTTCCAGAAGGCTTTCACGTAGTCGGCCTTCACGTTTTGGTAGTCGAGGTAGAAAGCGTGCTCCCACATGTCCAGCATCAAAAGCGGCAGCGTCGCTACCGGCAGGTTGCCCTGCTGGTCATAGAGCTGTCCGATGATGAGCTGGTTACCAATTGAATCCCAGGCAAGGTATGCCCAACCGGATCCTTGAATGCCCATTGCTGCTGCGGTGAAGTGCTTGGTGAACGCTTCGTATGAGCCAAAGCCGTCCGTGATTGCTGCCAGTAGCTCGCCGGAGGCCTCGCCACCGTTGGGCGACAGGTTCTTCCAGAAGATTGAGTGATTGATGTGACCACCTAAGTTGAAGGCGAGATCCTTCTGCAGCTTTGGCAACGATCCAAAAGCGTCATCCTCACGAGCCTTTGCCATGGCCTCAAGGGCGGCGTTAGCGCCTGTTACATAGGCCTGGTGGTGCTTCGAGTGGTGCAGTTCCATGATGCGAGCCGAGATGTGGGGCTCGAGGCTTGCGTAGTCGTAGGACAGTTCTGGAAGGGTGTAGGTCATTGGTTTGATCTCTCTTTCTTACTGTTTTTCAGCGCAAAATCGGGCTGAATTATTCCTCTAGTAGGTCGTTGATGGCTGATTCCGTGTCGGGAATGCCAAGTTCTCCGGCTCTGCGGTCAGCTGTGGCAAGCAGTCTTCTGATTCGACCCGCCACGGCATCCTTGGTCATCGGTGGGTCGGCCAGCCTTCCCAGTTCGTCAAGGGACGCATCCTTGTGCTTGAGTCGGAGCTCGCCCGCATACTTCAGGTGATCTGGAGCGTCCGGCCCAAGAATCTCGAGAGCGCGTTGAACTCTAGCGCTGGCCGCCACGGCAGCCTGCGCACTCCTGCGAAGGTTCGCATCATCAAAATTAGCGAGGCGATTTGCAACGCCGCGCACCTCACGACGATTGCGGAGTTCCTCCCACTTCGTGACCTGCTCGGTGCAGCCCATTTGCTTAAGCAGTTCGGTGATGCCCTCGCCATCGCGAACCACAACGCGGTAAACGTTTCGAACCTCTCGCGCCTTCGCGCTCACCCCGAGTCGCCTCGCAACCCCCACCAGAGCCATCGCTGATTCATTGCCGGGAGCCGTGACCTCGAGCGAGGTGCTGCGACCGGGATCTGTGAGCGTTCCGTGAGCCAGGAATGCGCCGCGCCAAATAGCACGGGCCTCATCCATCGTTGAACTGACGAGAGTGGCGGGTAAACCGCGAACTGGGCGGCCACGATTGTCGATAAGGCCGGTTTGGCGAGCTAGCAGCTCACCATCGCGAAGCACGCGGATCTGGAACCCGCTCTGTTTCCTGAGCCCACTCGCTTGGACAACAGAGAGCTCTGACTGAATTCCATAGAGCTCCTGGATGGCTCTCGAGATTCTCCTGGCCAGGGTCGACGAATCTAGCTCGACCTCAATGGCGATGCGACCAGAGATCAGGTGCAGGCCCCCGCAGAAGCGCAAGATTGTTGCGAGTTCGGCAGCCCTTTCCAGCCCGTTCTTACTCGGTACACGAGCTAACTCCTCTTTGATTGCGGATGTAAGTGCCACGTCTACTCTCGTCCCAGATCGCGGTGAGAGACCGTGACCTTAATGTCGTCCTCGCCAGCCAGAAGCTCTGCGATCTTATTTGCCATTGCTACCGAGCGGTGCATTCCTCCGGTGCAACCAATTGCCAATGTTGCAAATCTTTTGTTCTCGGTTCTGTATCCAGCTAGCACGTGCTTTAGAGCATCGGTGTAGCTATCGATGAATTCCTTCACCCCTGGTTGTGCCAACACGTACTCCGAAACCTCTTGATCGTTGCCGGTTTTTGATCTGAGATCCTCGCGCCAGTGCGGGTTGGCAATGAAGCGTGCATCGGTCACCAGGTCGGCATCGGCCGGCAAGCCGTACTTGAAACCGAAGCTCATGACGTTGAGCTTCAGGGTTTGTGCATTAGCGGCGAACGCTTCCGCTACGCGGTTGGTGAGCTGATGAACATTCGAGTCTGAAGTGTCAAACACGATGTCCGCGCTCTCGCGAATCGGCAGCAGCTCAGTTCGCTCCCTTGCGATGCCATCGACCAGGGTTCCATCGGCTTGCAGAGGGTGAGGCCTGCGAACTGATTCAAACCGCTTCACCAGCGATGAGTCACTTGCCTCAAGAAACAGCACTCTAACGTTTACGCCTTTTTCCCGAAGCTCTGAGAGGTTTGCCTGCAGGTCATTGAAAAACTCGCCTCCGCGAACATCGATGACGACGGCAATCTTCGGGAGCGCAGCCTTGCTAAGTGAGAACAAGTCGCTTATCGGCTGCAGAAGCTGGGGAGGAAGGTTGTCGATGACATACCAGCCCTGGTCCTCTAGGGCGTTTCCCACCGTCGAGCGACCAGCACCCGACATACCCGTGACCACGAGTAATTCGGGCGTTCTGACGCTTTCCATGGCTCCCCTGTTCGAATCAAAACAAGGTTAGTCCTTCGGCGTGTCGCGCGTATGAATTATTTCTGAATCCAACAAATATTCGTGCACAACCTGCGCAATCTTTGGTCCAAAGCCCGGAAGCGAAGCAATCTCGTCGACACTGGCAATCTTGATTCGCTTGAGGGACCCAAACTTTCTCAGCAGCAGTCGAGCTCTTCGCTCCCCCAGCCCTGGGATCTCAAGTAGCTGCGAGGCGATGCCTTTGCTTCGTTTCTCTCGTTGTGCAGCAATTGCGAAGCGGTGGGCCTCGTCACGAATTCGCTGCAGCAGGAACAACTCCTCGCTAGTGCGAGGCAGGATTACCGGGTAGTCAGTCCCGGAGACAAAGACCTCTTCCAATCGCTTGGCAAGAGTTGCAACCATGATGTCTTCGATCCCTGAATCCTTTAGTGCTCGCAGGGCCGCATTGCGCTGGGGAATGCCGCCATCAATCAGCAACAGAGCTGGGCGATAACTGAACTTCTCTGAGCTGTCCTCCTCCGAGAGGTACTTCAATCTGCGACGAAGCACCTCATAGATCGACTCGGTGTCGTCGCTGGTCTCGAGGTTGAACCTTCGATAGTGATCCTTCTTTGGAAGTCCGTCTTCAAAAACCACCATCGAACCTACGATGTTGGTTCCAGAGAGGTGTGAGATGTCGTAGCACTCGATGCGCAGCGGCGCGTTCTTCATCCCTAGCGCTTTCTGAATACCGCCCAGCGCATCAGCCCTGGCGCTGAAGTCGGAGCTTCGGCGGAGCTTATAACTCTGGAGCGCGTGCTGGGCATTGCGGTTTGCCGTGTCCATCAGCTTTGCCTTGTCACCCCGCTGCGGCATCGAAACGCTGACCCCCGCTCCCCTGAGCCCACTCAGCCAACCCTGGAGGGCTTTGTGTTCAGCCGGCAGTTCGGGAACCAGAAGTTGCTTTGGAATCTCGACCGGTTCGGCATTCTTGGAGGGCGTGTAGATGTCCTGAATCAGATACTCAAGTAGTTCAGCATTTGGTCGATCGAGTTCGAGGTCGACAACCAGCGAGCGATTACCTCGGATGCGACCGCCGCGAATCACAAACACAGAGACCGCAGCGGATAGCTCATCGCGACTAAGGCCGATAAGGTCAGCATCGGTTTGATCTGAGAAAACCAGAGTGCTCTTCTCAAGAACTTTCTCCAGTGCCGCAACATCATCGCGGTAGTTGGCTGCCAACTCAAAGTTTTGTTCGTCACTCGCCTTTTGCATGCGCAGCTTCAGCTCCTGCAGGTGCGAGTCGTTGCCCGAACCCACGAAATCCCCGAGACGCTTCGCAAGAGACTTGTGATCGGGTTTGGTGATGCGATCCACGCATGGAGCGGAGCACTTTCCAATCTCGGCAAGCAGACAGGGGCGATTCTGGCGCTTCGCAGCTTGGTAAACCCCGGAACTGCAAGATCTCACAGGGTAGACCTTCAGAAGCGTGTCCAGAGTCTCTCTGATGGCCCAGCTCTGGGTGTAGGGGCCGAAGTAACGAACCTTCTTTAACTCCCTGTTGCGAGTGATGAAGGCGCGAGGCACATCATCCCCCATCGAGATGGCGAGGTAGGGGTAGCTCTTGTCGTCACGAAAACGCACGTTAAAGGGCGGATCGAACTCCTTGATCCACTGGAACTCGAGCTGGAGTGCGTCGTATTCGGTGTCGACAATGGTCCACTTCACATCACGAGCGCTCAAGAGCATTCGCTGCGTGCGTTCGTGAAGTTTGTTAAGCGGCCCAAAGTAGTTGCTCAGTCGGGCTCTCAGGTTCTTCGCTTTTCCCACGTAAAGCACACGGCCAGTTTCATCCACGAACCTGTAAACCCCGGGGTTGGTCGGAATCTCCGAGGTCTTTGGGCGAAAGCTGAGGTCGTTAGCCATTTG
>CAXNHX010000003.1:0-41193 GCA_964202305.1 Aquiluna sp. | reverse complement strand
AGTAGGCCAGCAATAGCGCTTAGGAATCCGAATTTGAATAGGTTTCCTAGCGCAGAAATTACAGTGCGGCCAGACATAGACTCTAGGTTACCTGTCGATGCCTGAAACGGAGCTGAGAAATGACCAAGTGGGAGTATGTCACCACACCCTTGTTACTTCACAACGAGACCAAGATCCTTAACACCTGGGGAGCGCAGGGCTGGGAGCTAGTGCAGGTCACCACTGGTCCGCAGGGTGGTTTAATCGCATTCTTCAAACGCGAGGTTGAATAAGTGTCAGTCGAAGCAAAAATCAGAGAATTAGGGTTCGAACTTCCTGCAGCCCCAACACCTGCCGGCAGCTACGTTCCCGCCAAGATTTCCGGAAACCTAGTCTTCACCGCCGGGCAATTGCCATTGGTCGATGGGGTCCTTATGGAGACTGGAAAACTCGGCCAACACCTTAAGGCTGAGCGAGGCTACGAACTGGCACAGCGCTGTGCACTGAACGCACTGGCTGCAATCAAGGGCGTAATCGGCGACCTTGATCGCATCACCGATGTCGTGAAGGTGGTTGGTTTTGTGGCTTCCACCCCAGACTTCACCAAGCAGCCTGCCGTGATCAACGGCGCCAGCGAGCTATTGATGAAGATCTTTGGTGACTTGGGGGTTCATGCCAGAAGCGCCGTTGGCGTTCCCGTGCTGCCGCTAGATTCGCCAGTCGAGGTTGAGCTAATCGTCAGCTTCGAGTAGCGCTCGCATCCAAACCGAGCTCTCAACTTTGAATCCGAGCCGTTCGTAGAGCAATCGCGACTGAGGGTTCTCCGACTCTGTCTCTAGGAACACCGCCTTGGTTTCGAGGGCCCTCGCCTTTTCCAGTGAGACCTCGACAAGCGCAGTCGCAAGCCCCTGACCCCGATGACTGGGAGCGACGTAGATCTCGTCAATCAGAGCTTCCCTGCCGCCGGATTCAATACCCCAACCCCAGGTGATGACGAGGTAGCCAAGGAGGTTTTCGCCCTCAACGATCCAGACATCGCCAATGCTTGGATCGGCTAGCAGCGGCTCGAGTGCGGCTTGAATGTGGGAATCGGAAAGCGGCGCTGAAACCTCCAGGCTAAAGTCCCGCATCAGCGTGACCAGCTGCGATAGGTCGTTCGGCTCCGCCGTCCGAATTCGAAGTTCCCTAGTCGTTTGCGCCCGCCGACATTCTGCCCGAGATGGTGTCCATCACTGTGGTATCAGCCAGGGTCGTGACATCACCAATCGGCCTGTCCTCGGCAACATCGCGCAGCAGTCTGCGCATGATCTTGCCAGAGCGGGTCTTGGGTAGCTCTGCCACCACAAAGATCGTCCTTGGCTTGGCAATGGGACCGATCTCCTTTGCGACGTGCTCACGCAAAATCTTGGAGGTGTCGGCTTCTGATCCGAGATCATCGAGAGCGCTGCGCTTCAGGATCACGAACGCCACAATGGCCTGACCGGTGGTTTCGTCCTTGGCTCCCACAACCGCTGCTTCGGCGACATAGGGGTGAGAGACCAACGCGGATTCGATCTCGGCGGTTGAGAGACGGTGACCTGAGACGTTCATCACATCGTCCACGCGGCCCAGTAGCCAGACGTCGCCATCGTCGTCGAACTTAGCGCCATCGCCTGCGAAATAGATGCCCTCAAAGCGCGACCAGTAGGTCTCTTTGTAACGCTCCGGGTCACCCCAGATTCCCCGCAGCATGGAAGGCCAGGGTTGCGTGATGGCTAGGAGTCCGCCGCGGCCGCGGCCAACCGGCTTTCCGTCGTCATCGAGAATTTTGATTTCGATACCGGGGAGCGCAACCTGTGCACTGCCGGGTTTGGTTTCGGTGATGCCCGGTAGGGGAGAAATCATGATGGCGCCAGTCTCGGTCTGCCACCAGGTGTCAACGATCGGAGCCTTGTTGGAGCCAATCACCTCTCGGTACCACATCCAGGCTTCAGGGTTGATTGGCTCTCCTACCGAACCCAGCACTCTTATGGAGCTGAGGTCGTAGTGGCTAACCACGCTCCTACCAAGCTTCATGAAGCTGCGAATGGCGGTGGGGGCGGTGTACAGAATGTTGACGCTGTACTTCTGCACGATGTCCCACCATCTGCCCCAGTCTGGAGTATCGGGCGTGCCCTCGTAGATAACCTGCGTGGCACCATTTGCCAGGGGGCCGTAGGCAACATAGGAGTGGCCAGTGATCCAGCCAACATCCGCTGTGCACCAGTAGACATCCTTACCTTCGTGCAGATCAAAGACGTTTTTATGGGTGTAGCTTGCCTGGGTTAGGTAGCCACCGGTGGTGTGCAGGATGCCCTTGGGTTTTCCAGTGGTGCCCGAGGTGTAGAGAATGAATAGCGGGTGTTCGGCGTTAAAACCTTGAGCCTCGTGCTCGCTGCCAGCTACCGCCATCTCCTCTTCCCACCAGATATCACGGTTGCTGTCCCACTCAACCTCGTTGCCGCAGCGCTTGACAACCAGCACGCGCTCAACGCTGGGGCAATTGCCATTGGCCAGCGCTTCGTCAACCGCGGGCTTCAGCGCCGAAGGCTTGCCCTTGCGGTAGCCGCCGTCTGCGGTGATGACCAGCTTTGCGCCAGCATCCTGAATTCTTGAGGCGAGTGACTCAGCACTAAAGCCACCAAAGACCACCGAGTGCACCGCACCCACGCGCGCCACCGCCTGCATGGCGATAATGGCTTCTGGGATCATTGGCATATAAATTGCAACCCGGTCGCCCGGTTGGATGCCGAGCTTGATCAAAACATTGGCGGCCTTCTTTACCTCTTTGAGTAGATCAAGGTAGGTGTATACCTTGCGGTCACCAGGTTCGCCCTCAAAAAATAGTGCGACACGCTTACCCCAGCCCGCCTCGACGTGACGGTCGATGCAGTTGTAGCTAACGTTTAGTTCCCCGTCATAGAACCACTTCGCGAACGGTGCGTTTGACCAATCCAAGATTTGGGTAAATGGCTTGTGCCAGTGCAGCTTTCTTGCCTGCTCGGCCCAGAACTCGAGTCGGTTGGCTTCGGCTCTCTCGTAGAGTTCCGGCTTGGCTATTGCGTTCGCCACAAAGTCCGAGTTCGGCGCAAAGCGCCTTTCTTCGTGAAGCAGATTCTCGATCTCATGCTCAACAGACATCGTTGTCCTCCAGTGTTGACTCACTGCCATATTGCCAGAGCATTTTTTCAGGCGAGTGGCAAATGAAAAAACTGAGCTTTCTCTAAGACTTTCCCCAAAAGGGGGACAATTTTCTTACTTTCCCAAATAATATAAAAGTCTGACTTCTGTCAGTTTTGGTGTCATGCGTCCCCCCATGCAGGCACCATCAGGCGGCAGGTTTCCCCCAAACCTGCCGCCCCTTCTCTTTTCCACAGCTTTTTGTTTTCGTAAGAACTTCGATCCCGAATTTCAGCAGAGTTCGTCTCATGCAAGAGGTTCTAGAAATCAAGAGGCTGCTCTCACTCACTGGCATCACCGATTTGGTGGTCAATGGAACCGGTTGCGCCCAGGCGGATTTCGGGGCGGGCCTTGTTGAAATAGAGAATCCATTCAGTAGTGCCCAGATCATGAGCGTGACGCTCACGCAACTTGCATTGAGTGCCGGAGCAAGGCTCGATATCGCAAAGCCGATTGCAGACTTCACTCTCTTTGGTGCTCGTTTTCACGCCGTGCTCGCTCAGGGTGTGAGCGCGATTCCGCTATTAAGCGTTCGCAAGCACCCAGGCTCGCAGGTAACGCTCCAGCACCTGGTCGAAACCCAGATGCTCAATCAGCAGCAGGCTTGCTGGCTTTCCGAGCAGGTGCGCAGTAGGAGATCGATTCTGATCAGTGGCTCCACCTCGAGTGGGAAAACGACACTGCTCAGAGCACTGCTTAATGGCCTTGGTGAGCGAGTAATCGCCATCGAACAGACCCCGGAGCTCATGCTTGAGCCTCCAGCACTTTGCCTCACCGAACGCATTGCAAATCAAGAGGGCGTAGGTTCCATCGGCCTCGATGAACTGGTCATTCACGCCTTGCGAATGAGGCCTGATCGCATTGTGGTTGGGGAGGTAAGGTCGAAGGAGTTTCAGGTCTTACTGCAGGCCATAAACAACGGTCACCTGGGGACCATGGCGACCATCCACGCCTCCAGCTTGCCTCAGGTGGCCGAGCGAGCCCTCATCCTCGGCATGCTCTCCGGTATGCAGCCTGAACTAACGCAGCGCTTGTTTGCTTCAAGCATTGATTTTGTCCTGCAGCTGGGTCGGGTTTCTGGGACAAGAACCGTCCAGTCCATCGGGAGACCGGAACTCATCGATGGCACTCTCCGGATTCAAGAGCTGAGGCTGACGTGAGGCCGGCGGCGCTCGCGGCTTTGGTGGGAGCCGGCGTTCCCCTTCGTGAGGCGTTGGCTGTGCTCGAAGTGGAAGAAGTGGGGGATCCGCTCATTCAATTAGCCCTCGAGGTCGGTGCACCCCTTGTTCCCACGCTGGAATTCATGGCCGAGCAGCAGGCTCACCAGGACAGAACTCGGTTGGAAATTGCTCAGGCGCAGGCCATTCCAATGGCAACTCGGAAACTCTTGCTCTGGTTACCCGCAGGTACGGTTCTGATCTCACAGCTTGCTGGCCTGGAGACGCTGCGAGGACTCATGCAACCGCTTGGACTCGTTGCGCTGGTATTTGCCATCGGGCTTTTGTTTCTAGGAGCAAAGCTCTCAGCGCGGATGCTCAAGCGACTCAAGCCTCCCGACTCTTCCGCTAGAGAGCTGTTGTCGCTTCAGATCTGCCTGAGTTCGGGCATGGCGCTTCAAAGCATTAGAAAGCGCCTTCCCTCCTTAGGCGCAACAGCCCAGGAACTGATTGGAATGAGCCAGCAAACCGGAGCTTCACTTTCAAACCTCCTGGTCAGCGAGGTCGCAGCCAGCAATCAGAGAGCCGTGTCGGAGGCGCTCGCTGAGGCAAAGAAACTCTCGGTGGCTCTGCTGATTCCATTGGCAGCTACCACGCTCCCAGCATTCTTACTTCTCACCATCGTGCCGATGATCATCGGCATTACCCAATAACGAAAGGAAAACAAATGAAACTGATTCACAAAGACGACGGAGTCATCACCGCTGAATACGCAATTGCCACGCTCGCCGCGGTTGCCTTTGCCGGGCTGCTGTTGCTGGTGCTTCGCAGCGACGAGGTAAAGGTGCTGTTGTTCCAAATGATTGCCAGAGCTCTTGGACTTCAGTAGCGATAGGGGTGCGGTAACAGCAGAGTTCATGCTGCTGTTACCGGCACTGCTACTTCTGCTAGCGGCGACGCTCGGAATCTTCCAGCTCGGGCTCGAGCTAATCGGGCTCGAGGTTAGAGCGTTTGAAATTACTAGAAGCGCGGCTATCGGCTTCAGGTCCGATGGAGCGGACGACTTGGAGATTCAGGTTTTTGATGAGGGGAGGTTTCGATGTGTGACGGTGAGCAAAGTGGCCCTCATAAAGCTCGAAGCAACACGCTGCATGATTCCCTATGGCGGTTAGACGATGGCTTTGGACTCGCAATATCCCTGATCGCTATTTCCGCCCTGAGCCTTTTGGCAACAGGCCTCGGTATTGCACTTAGCCTGGCCCAAGCCCAGGTCAAATCCCAGCTCACTGCCGACGCGGTAGCGCTGACCGCTGCCGACACTGCGCTCGGTGCGATTGCAGGGTATCCATGTGAAAATGCTGAGCTTATTGCGAAAGCAAATGGTGCAATTTTGACTTCATGTCGTATTGTCGGACTCGGTGCAGTTGTCCAGACCACTCAAAACCTCGGCTTTTTTGAGGTTTCGCGACGGGCTGAGGCTGGACCAGTCAGCGTTAGTAAGTAGGAGAAGATTTGGCTAAGAAGCTGGTAATTGTTGAGTCGCCCGCAAAGGCGAAGACAATTGCCAAATACCTCGGAAACGACTTCGAGGTTTTGGCGTCAGTGGGTCACATCCGCGATCTTGCCGAACCCAAGGAGCTTCCCGCCGACAAGAAAAAGGGACCGCTGGCAAAGTTTTCAATTGATGTCGACAACGACTTCTTACCCTTTTACACAATCTCCGCGGGAAAGTCGAAGACGGTTTCAGAGCTCAAGTCTGCGCTGAAGGGTGCAGACGAACTCTTTCTCGCAACCGATGAGGACCGGGAGGGTGAGGCCATTGCTTGGCACCTACTCGAGGTGCTTAAGCCCAAGGTTCCAGTGCGCCGCATGGTTTTCAACGAGATCACCAAGGAAGCGATTCAGGAAGCTGTCGCCAACACTCGCGATATAAATGACAACTTGGTCGAAGCGCAGGAGACCAGGCGCGTGGTTGATCGCTTGGTAGGCTATGAGATCTCTCCGGTGCTGTGGCGCAAAATCAACCGCGGGCTTTCAGCAGGTCGTGTTCAGTCACCAGCGATGCGCATGATCGTTGAGCGTGAGCGCGAACGCATGGCATTCAAGGCAGCCAATTACTCCTCTATTTCCGCCTCGCTCAGCCAAGACTCGGTTGAGTTTGAGGCCAAACTGGCGAGCATCGCAGGCGTCAAGCTCGCCGGCTCAAAGAGCTTTGATGAAAAGGGAACCCTGGTCCAAGAGGTGCGAGTTCTTACCCCAATTGAGGCCGACAAGCTTGCAGCATCACTAAAGGGCGTGACGCTGAAGGTAACTTCGGTTGAGGCAAAGCCAACCACCCGAAAGCCTTACGCTCCGTTTACTACCTCCACTTTGCAGCAGGAGGCCTCCCGGAAACTTGGCATGAGCGCCAAGCAGGCCATGGACACCGCTCAGCAGCTTTACCAAGAGGGTTACATCACCTACATGAGAACCGATTCACCGAATCTTTCTCAGCAGGCAATCACGGCATCTCGTGCCGCTGCAAAGACACTCTTCGGTGATGACTCCGTCCACGAGTCACCTCGGCTGTATGGTGCAAAGTCCAAAAATGCCCAGGAGGCTCACGAGGCTATTCGCCCATCCGGCGACAGCTTTAGGCACCCAAGCGAACTGGCGAGCGTGCTTCATGGCCGATCCCTTGCGCTCTACGAGCTGATCTGGCGTCGCACTGTGGCATCGCAGATGGCCGATGCAAAACTCTCAACCACTACGGCCAAGTTCGAGGTCAACCACGAAGGCGAAGAGCTCGAGTTCTCCGCCAGTGGCACCACGGTTCTGTTCAAGGGTTTTCTGGCTGCTTACGACGAGAGCAGCGACACCAAGGAAGAGGAGGCCAAGCTTCCAAAACTTGATGTCGGCCAGCAGCTGCTTGCTTCTGAGGTAACGGCCAAGAACCACAGCACTCAGCCTCCCGCGCGCTTCACCGAAGCATCCTTGGTGAAGGCCTTGGAGGAGCAGGGAATCGGAAGACCTTCTACCTACGCCGCAATCATTTCGACAATCATCTCTAAGGGGTATGTCGTCAAGCGCGGCAATGCGCTGGTCCCAGAGTGGATTTCCTTCACCGTGACCAGGTTCCTTGAAGAGAACTTCGGCAACCTGGTGGACTACGAGTTCACGGCAAAGATGGAGAACGATCTCGACCGAATTGCGCTTGGGGAACTCGATCGGTCTGCTTGGCTCAAGAGTTTCTACTTTGGAGACGACGGCCTGCAGGCGGTTGTGAACTCCCTTGGTGAGTCAGACCCTCGAGCTATAAACACCTTCGAGCTTGCCGAGGGCATCGCGCTCAGAACAGGAAAATTCGGCCCCTACCTCGAGATCTTAGAGAACGACGAGCGCCGTATTGTGAACATCCCGGAGACTCTCACCCCGGACGAACTAACCCTCGAAAAGGCTCAGGAGCTAATTGATGCTCCTCCTGCAAGTGATCGAGTGCTCGGCCAGGAGCCAGCCTCGGGGCTGGATATCATCGTCAAAGATGGCCGATACGGGCCATATGTGACTGTTGTAGACGAGGGTAACCCCAAGCCAAAGACCGCATCGCTTTTCAAGACCATGGCGGTTGACACCGTCAGCTTTGAGGACGCAGTCAGACTTTTGTCACTGCCCAGAACTGTTGGCGTTGACCCTGAGTCAGGTAATGAAATCACTGCCCAGAACGGCAAGTTTGGTCCATACCTAAAGCGCGGCAACGACTCTCGCTCACTCACCAGCGAGGAGCAGATCTTTGAGATCAGCCTCGAAGAGGCACTCGAGATCTACACCCAGCCGAAGTATGGTGGGCGCCGCACCGCAGCCACTCCGCTGAAGGAATTCGGTGAGGACCCAGCCTCCGGTCTTCCGGTCTCCGCAAAAACTGGTCAATTTGGAAACTACGTCACCGATGGCGTGATCAATGCAACCATCCCCAAGGATGAGCCGATTGATGAGATTGCCAACGATCGCGCTTACGAGCTCTTGGCAATTCGGCGTGAGAAGCTAGGGGTTGAACCCGGCGAGGCACCGAAGACCGCAAAGAAGCCGGCCAGAAAAAAGCGCTGACGTGTTTATCACCTTTGAAGGTATTGACGGTGTGGGTAAGTCCACTCAGCTTGATCTGCTCGAAAACTATCTCAACTCCAAAGGCCACGAAGTGGTCAGAACCATGGAGCCCGGGGGTACCGAGCTCGGTCAAGAGATTCGCCACCTGCTTCTGCACCGCAAGGGCGATGTGGCTCCACGCTCCGAGGCTCTGCTCTATGCCGCAGATCGTGCTCATCACGTTGCAACTAAAATTCGTCCGGCCCTAGACGCCGGCAAAGTGGTGCTCTCCGATCGCTACTTCGATTCCTCAGTCGCCTATCAAGGTGCGGCCCGGGAGCTAGCTGTCGATGAGGTTAGAGACATTTCCCTTTGGGCCGTTGGCGGCCTGATTCCAGATCTGACGATTCTCTTAGATCTTCCGGCCGAGGTTGCGATGCTGCGTCGAACCAAGACCGGCGTTGAGCCCGACCGCCTCGAGGCTGAGCGGGTGGATTTCTTCGAGCGAGCTCGAGACGAATATCTCCGCCGGGCAGCTGAACCACGCTTCTTAGTGGTGGACGCCGCCGCCCCAATTGAGGAAATCCACGAGAAGGTTTTAGAGCGCGTAAAGCTATTGGAGCAGTGATGGCCGAGGTTTGGGACGAGCTGCTCGGTCAACCCGAAGCCATTGAGCTGCTCCAGAAGGCAGTGGCAAACAAGCAATCCGGCGTTCATCACGCGTGGCTCTTCACGGGACCAGCGGGCAGCGGAAGATCCCTTATGGCCAGGGCATTCGCCGCAGCACTGCAGTGCTCGGACAATGGCTGCGGTCACTGTCGGCAGTGCTCGCTAACCCTGGCGAATGCTCACCCGGACATCAACCTTCTTGCCACCGAGCGAGTTCAGATCAGCATCGATGAGGTCAGAACTTTGGTTTCTCGCTCCTCAACTTCGAGCTCCATGGGCGAGTACCGCATAGCAATCATCGAAGACGCCGATCGCATGACTGAGCGAACCAGCAACGTTCTGCTCAAGGCGCTTGAGGAACCGGAGCAGAACACAATCTGGATGCTTTGCGCTCCGAGTGTTGCTGACCTCCTCCCAACCATTCGTTCTCGAACTAGAAATGTGGTGCTGCGTCTGCCCTCCTCCGAGGAGGTAGCGCAACTGCTGGTTCAACGCGAGGGAGTTGAGCGGGAGCTCGCTCTGAGGAGTGCACGTCAAGCCCAAAACCACGTTGGCATGGCCCGAAGACTTGCAACTAGTTCTGAGGCCAGGGCTAGGAGGACTGAGACCCTCAGGGAGATCTCGGCGATTACGAATCTTTCGAAAGCCATGATCGCGGCTGAGCATCTGCTTTCTGTTGCAAAGCGTGACGCACAAGCACTTGCAGAGGAGCGTGACGACTCAGAGAAGGACGCTCTGATGCGTGCTTATGGATTGTCCCCCGAGGACAAGTTGCCCCCTAATCTCAGAGCCGAGTTCAAAGCACTTGAGGAGAACCAGAAGCGTCGCGGGACCAGGGCACTGAGAGATGGCATAGATCGCATCTTCACCGATGCGGAGTCATTCTTTAGAGATGCGATGTCACTGCAACTTGGCACTGGAGCCGAGTTGATTAATCCCGAGTTTGAAGCAGAGCTTGTCGACAGGGCCAATGCCAGCAGCGTTTCGCAAACCATCGAGATTCTCGATTCAATCACTCAGTCCAGGCTTCGGTTGGCTGCAAACGTGAGGGACCTGCTGGTCTTGGAGGCGCTCTGCACCAGGTTCATTTCAAGGAGTGAGCTTGCGGCTTAGGGGTCTACTTGTTGCCACGCTGCTGCTTCTAACGGGTTGCACGGAGGCCACCCCCAGCCCCGAGGAGCAAATCTCGCAGGGCGCAAGCTTTGAAGACCAAACTGTGATGTGGGAGAGCTGCGAGGGCAGTTTTGAGTGCACAGAGATTCTTGCCCCACTGGATTGGCAAGATCAGCAGGGCGAGATTATTTCAATCGCGCTGGTTCGAAAGTCAGGAACCGACCAGCTGCCTGCCCTGCTCATCAATCCTGGAGGTCCCGGCTCCTCAGCGGTTGACTATGTGGTTGACAACTTTGCATCAATCGGCACCCCCTACCTCAGAGCAAATTTCCAGCTGATTGGTTTTGATCCGAGGGGTGCCGGAAAGACTGCACCGGTTACCTGCGGGTCAGACGAAACAAAAGATCGCATGCTCTATGAGCATGTTCCATTTGCTTTTGGCACTGCAGAGTATCTCGAGTATTCCAATCAGATTTACGCTGAGTTCGCTGAGAGTTGCCAATCTGCGACTGGGCTCTCCGCATACTTCAACACTCAGCAAACCGCCCGCGACATGGATTTGATCCGCGAGGTTTTGGGTCAAGAGCAACTCAACTACCTGGGGTTCAGCTACGGCACGGAGCTTGGTGCAAACTATGCGGCGCTGTTTCCAGACAAAGTGGGGCTAATGGTGCTCGATGGAGCTGTTGATCCAACCCTCGACCCCTCATCCACACTTGTTGGCCAGATAGCGGGCTTCGATAAGGCACTCGAGGCCTATCTCGAGGACTGCCTCACCCAGTCGTTTTGTCCCTTCAGTGGTGATGTTGAGTCCTCAAAAGCTCGAATCGCAAGCTTCTTGATCGCTCGAGAGTCAACACCATTGCCAACCTTTGATGATCGTGGCCTTGCATTGCAGGCGGCAATCACAGGCATAATTGCCACCCTTTACTCGACGGAGTCCTGGAGCTTTCTCTCCCAGGCCTTCGAGGAGGCCTTTGAGGGCAATGGATCGACCTTTTTATTACTGGCTGATTTCTACAACGACCGAGACCCAGAGGGTGGTTACCTGTCAAACATCATTGAGGCTAACTACGCCATCGGGTGTAGTGATAGAGCTCTGTGGGGGGACTTGCCTGACCGCAGCGCTGAAGTGAGACAGGCTTCGCAGATTCTGGGACGCTACTTCTCCGCCGAGGACACCTCCTGTGATGCTTGGCCAGAGGGCACTGGCATGCAAAAACTCGATTTCACGGTCCCTCTGGCAAATGGGCCGCTGGTAATTGGCACCACGGGAGACCCCGCGACTCCTTACGAGCAGGCGGTCAGTCTCAGTGAACTGCTAAACGGAGCCACACTGCTCACATTCGTTGGCGAGGGCCACACTGCCTACGGTTCTAACGACTGCGTGAACGAAACAGTGGATCGATATCTCGCGGGAGAAACGCTTCGACCTAGCGTCCGCTGCAACTCCTAGCTAGGCGTAGAGGCCGAGCAGGACAAAAACAAAGATCGCGATGAAGATTGCGGGAGTTACAAACTTCACTACCTCGAGCCACGGCCTAAACGAGATCACGCGAGACCGCAGGGCCGACTGCCCGGGAAGCGCCTTGAGATCATCGATGACAGCCTGAGCTTGACTCGCTGCCGAATACTCTGCGAGCGCACCCAAGATCCCTGAGGCCAAAAGGATTAGGGCGAAGGCATGCACCACGAAGTCCGGACCCGATGCGATTGCCGGGGTTGTTAAAGCGGCAAATGCCAACAAGCCGGTGGGAGCTAGCTGCGCAAGAATGATGTGCAGGCGGTTTTTTTGGAACTCTCGGATTAGTTCTGCTTCGGTCATGGTTCTCCCTAACGGCTCTTCTGCTACAAGGTTAGGCAACCAATTTGAAAAACAATGCACTGCAAGAGAATCTCTCGCGCAGATTTAGAAAACTGCTCTCTGGAGCGCAAGACGGTATTCCACCCTGGTTGCCCGTGGTTGCAGAAGGCGATGAGCCCGGTTTCTACGTCCCAGGAGACGCTCCTTGGATTGTGCATCGCGATTTCTCGACCTTGGTTGGCGGAGTTAGAGCGCTCTTAATGCAGGCGCTGCACCCAGGTTCCTTGACTGGCGTTGCGCAGCACTCTAGATATGAGCAAGACCCCCTGGGAAGACTTAGTGGCACCATTCGCTGGCTCACGGTGACCACCTTTGGTTCACTAACCGCAATCCAGAATGAAGCGGGGAGGGTGAACCGCATGCACACCCGCGTCACCGGTGAATACAAGACATCGGAAGGTGAGACCAAGTCCTATCGCGCTGGCGACAAGGACTTGTTGTTGTGGGTGCATGTAGCTTTTATGGACTCATTTTTGCGCGCTCACCAGAACTACTCGAAGGCACCAATTCCCGGGGGAGCGGATGCGTATGTTCGACTCTGGTCGAAATCGGTCGGACCGCTGGGTCTCGACTCAGTTCCCATGAGTGAGGCTGAGCTGGAGGCAACCCTCGAAGACTTCTACCCTCAGCTCGCCGTAACGGAAGAGACTCGTGCTGTCATCCACTGGATCAAGAATGCTCCACTCCCACCGCTGGCCAAACCCGTGTATCGCTTGCTGTTTCACTCAGCGCTGGCTTCATTGCCGGAGAACTATCGAAAGTTGATTGATCTCGAAGGCTGGCCACTTTGGTTCACTAGACCGGTTACCACAACCCTGCTGAGAATCATGCGCTTTGCTATTGGTCCAGAGTCTCCAATTGAAGATGCAGCTATTGCTAGGTTGCGTCGAATCGGGACTATCTAGGGAAGTGGATAGGTTGAAGATGACAGAGGTGTATGGAAGGAGCAAAAGCAATGCTGCTAGAGGTTCTTATTGTTTTGCTGTTAGTTGGTGCGGTGATTGCCACGATCATGAGTTTTTTTGTGGTGGGTTCCAGTTCCCCAACCACAAAGTCTCCCTACTCTTCGAAGCACGACGTTGACAACCCACAACGAGACATCGATAGCCAGTAGGGCTAATATCTAGGGGTTGCCAAAGGCAATTCGCCACCCTAGCTCAGTCGGTAGAGCAGCTCCCTCGTAAAGAGCAGGTCAGGAGTTCGATTCTCCTGGGTGGCTCGTCCCTCCAAAAGCACGCAATCACTCTTCTGTGTGTTGTGGTTTGTTTCTGATCGAGCATTCCGGCGTGCCGCCTGGCAATCGGTGCCTGTTTTTAGCTACCCAGTAATACACCCGCTCGGCTATGGAGCTGACGACGGGCAGGTTCATTAGGTGGCCAGCAAATGCCCAGGCGGTCTTTGAGTCAATGAGACACTGCGCGATTGCTCGGTTTGCTACAAATGTCTTTGTCGAGACAAAGTAGACAGCCTTTGCGGTCAGCTCGTCTGTAAGGCCATAGACACTTAGGTTCAAAAACTGATAGGGCTCAATCGCGATGCGGGACTTGGTTAGCTGTTGCAAGACTCGGGCGCTAGTTGAGCAGAAGGCGCAGTCACCGTCAAAGATCAACACCGGGATTTTGGCTGCCATCTGGAAAGACTAACTTGCGGTGTAGGGTTTTGAGGTTGCTTTTGTTTGTTGAACGTTAGGCATAGGCTTGCACGGTGAGCGAATCTAAGAAGCTCTCGCTACACCCAACTCAGATTGTGGTGCTGGCGTTCGGCACAGCGGTGCTACTCGGCACAACCGTTTTGATGCTACCCATATCAACCGCGGCCGGAAATCAAACCGACCTCGTAACGGCGCTCTTTACCGCGGTTTCAGCAGTCTGTCTCACGGGTCTGACCGTGGTTGATACCGGTACTCACTGGACGGGATTTGGACAAACCGCAATCATGATCATGATTCAGCTCGGTGGTCTTGGAATCGTTTCGTTCGCAACCATCCTGGGTCTTTTGGTCTCGGGGCGCATTTCGCTTAGGGACAGGCTCAACACCCTCTCCGAAGCAAAGATCGTTGGGGCAGACAATCTTCCGCAGTTGCTTAGAGCAATCCTGCTGGTTTACTTCGGCTTTGAGGCAATCCTGGCTGGCTGGCTAACGCAGCGCCTGCATTTTGAATATGGCTACAACCTTGCAGATGCGCTTTGGCACGGAACCTTCCATGCAATCTCTTCTTTTAACAACGGTGGCTTCTCGCTCTACTCGGACTCCATGATGGGTTTCAACACCGACTTCTTCTTTATTGCGCCGGTGATGCTGGCCGTTGTTGTTGGAGGTCTTGGTTTCCCCGTTTTGATTGAGCTGCACGAGCGGCTCTGGCGACTAAATATTCAGCCGAATGGCAAGCCAAAGCGCTTCTCGCTTCACACCAGGCTCACTCTCGGGGCAACTATTGTTCTTCTGGCCGTCGGATCTCTGTTTATAGGTGCTCTGGAGTGGAATAACCCGAATACTCTTGGCTCTCTAAATGGCCTGGATCGAATCTGGAACACGATCTTTGCAGCCGTCATGCCTCGCTCCGGTGGCCTGAACACCTTGGATATCTCCCAGATGGACCCCGCCACCTGGCTGGGCATCGACTTCTTGATGTTCATTGGTGGCGGCTCGGCATCGGCTGCTGGTGGTATCAAGGTGACCACGATGGCTGTGCTCTTCTACATCATCTACACCGAGATTCGGGGTGAGACGGCTGTGAACGTTGGCAACCGCAGGTTGCCTCGCTCAATCCAGCGTCAGGCTCTGACTCTGGTGGCTCTCTCTGCGATGGCAATTTTGTTCTCCACGCTGTTCCTTGCAGCCACCACCGATTTCACCCTCGACCAACTCTTGTTCGAGGTCATCTCTGCAACCGCGACGGTTGGTCTCTCAACTGGCATTACAGCTGATTTGCCAGACTTTGCGAAAGTCTGGCTCTCGGTTCTGATGTTTATTGGAAGACTGGGCCCAGTGGTTGTCGCCTCCGCACTTGCCCTCCGGGTGACTAAGAGGCACTATGAACTACCTAAGGAAAGGCCGTTACTTGGCTAAGGAAAGAATGAAAAAGCGCAGGCTGCACACCAACGTCATCGTGGTCGGCATGGGTCGATTCGGTTCGGCTCTCGCTCGAGAGTTGATGGCCACTGGACACGAGGTCCTTGGTGTTGACACGGATGAGCGCTTGGTGCAGCAGATGTCGCACGAGCTCACCCACACCGTGAAGGCCGACACCACCGATGAGGCGGTTCTAAAGGAGCTGGGCATCGAGGAGTTTGATGCAGCCGTGGTCGCTATTGGTGCAGATCTAGAGGCCAGCATCCTCACTACATCGCTGCTATTGCAGTTGGGCGTGCCAAATGTTTGGGCCAAGGCAAATAGCCAGTCCCATGGACGCATCTTGGACCAGCTAGGTGCTCACCACGTGATCTTCCCCGAGTATGAGATGGGCAAGCGCGTAGCGCACATGGTCTCTGGAGAATCTCTGGACTACGTGCCGATCGATAAGGACTTCGTAATGCTCAAGGCGGAGGTGCCGGCAAGCTTTGACGGCAAGAACCTTGCGGAGCTCAAGATTCGCTCAACCTACGGTGTCACCGTGGTAGCGGTCACCAGGGGAGACGGGGAATACACCCCAGCCTTCCCAGAGACCGTTCTGCACATCGGCGACCAGTTCGTTGTTGCAGGCCAGGTTGAACCGCTCAATAAGTTCTGCCAGATCGCCTAGTTCATGCTGAATTCTGAGAAGGCACTGCCGCTGATTGCGGCGCTCGCTGTCTGGTTGCCGCTGAGCTACTTTTACCACCCCAGCACCGGCTTGATCTTAGGTGGTGCGCTGATTGGTATTGGGCTAAGCGCACTGATTTTCTGGTCTGGAGAGAGAATTCCACTTGGCAAGACCTGGTTGCTCAGGATTTTTGCAGTCTCAGTGGTGGCTGGACTTATGAACTCAACCGCACTCGACGTGCTCTATTCGTTGCTGTCTGCCCCGGCAGGAAATCGCTTCGGAGTGGTGATCGAGATGATTATCACCGGTGTCGTGCTAACAGCTCTAGCTGCCTTCCAGGGGTTTCTTGGGCCGAAGAAGCAGAAGTAGCGCGAGCGCTGCTACTCCCAAAGAACCAAACAGAATCCAGTAGAAAAACTCGGGGCTCTCAAACTCAATCTCGGAGGTTTGTGGGTTGTAGGGGTTTGCACAGGTCGTGAACTCATAGTTCGGGTCGGCCACGTAGCCACTTGTGTTTTCGACCTCAAACCTAAAGCTGTCGCTGATCGGGTGACCATCTGAGGAGACTGCTCGCCAGCCAACCTGGTAGATGCCGGGTTGATCGATGTCGGCCCTGGCGGTGGCGGTATTGCCCTCAACCACGGCGCAGCCGTTGTTCACGGGCTCTCCTTGGGCATCAAGAATCACTATTTCACTGCCCGAACCATCACCCAGGGCAATTAGATCGTCGCTGAATGAGAGTTTGACTTCCACAATCCCTGCGGCAACGACCTCGTTGGTTTTTGGTGATTGATCAACCAGCTCATCATGTGCAAATGCGGGGGTTGCCAGGATGCCGAGGGCGGCCGTGAGGGCTGTGAGCCATCTAAACTTCATGGAGTAAGTGTAGGCAGGTCTTATGAAGCAAGCGTTACTCGGGATAGCCGGCGGGCTATTCGCAGGCTTGGCAGCGCTCGGAATCCTGTTCACTGGACCCCTTTCACTCTCCAACGAAGAGCCAGTGGCTCAGGCCGAAGCTGAGGTCACGCAAGAGGCTTCACCTTCGCCAACCACAACCGCAACTGAGTCAGAGGTGGTGGAGGCTGATGAGGAGGTAGTTCAGTGCAGCGTGAAGGAGTTCGAGGAGGCCGAGGGCATTCTGAGTCTGCAGGCCCAGGTGTTGAATGCATCAACCAGCGAGGTGCTATTCGACAGAGCTAGTGAAACACCTGCCCGTGCCGCCTCCGTTATGAAGCTCTTCACCGCAGCTGCAGCGCTGGAAACTCTGGGGCCTGACTATCGAGTGACTACCCGGGTCTATGTTGATGCGACTGATCCCAGCATTCTTTATTTGGTGGGTGCCGGGGATATCACCCTGAGTCGAGCAGGGGTAAACCAGCAGTCCGTCTACCAAAATGCACCTAAGCTCTCGCAACTGGTGAACCAGATATCGAGAACCATGGGCACCCAAACCTTTTCGCAGATCGTGCTGGATAGCACCGCCTATGGTTCACCAGCGGGGGAGTATCAGAGCGTCTGGGACCAGCGCGGTCTCAGCGATGGCTACATGTCCTATGTCAGCGCTCTTCAGGTTGATGGAGACAGGAACGACCCCAAAGCCAAAGACTCACAGCGCTCCAAGGACCCTGTAAAGCGAGCGGGAACCTGGTTCAAGGAGTCCTTGGGAGCGCTCGGAGCAGATGCCGTCGTCAGCAAAGGTGTGACCCCGCCAGACGCTGTTGAGGTTGCGAAGGTGCAGTCGGCACCGCTGTCGACCTGGATCGATTACATGCTCATCGTGAGTGACAACACCCTCGCAGAAGCCATTGCCAGATTGGTTTCGCTGGATGTGGGACTCGATGGCAGCTTTGGCTCCTTGACCGATGCTTACAAGCGTGCTCTGCGTGGCACCGGTCTAGATCTGAGTGGTCTTGTGGTTGAGGATGGCTCCGGTCTTTCGCGTCTAAACCTGGTTTCACCAGCTCAGGTCAATGAGCTACTCAAGCTCATAGACCAGGGCTACGAGGACTTTGAGATCATCAAGCAGGGGATGCCCGTGAGCGGCACGCCAGGTTCACTGAGCAACCGCCTGCTCGATGCGGTGGGCTCGGTGACGGCAAAGACCGGATGGATCAGAACCGGTTACACGCTAGCTGGTTACATCGACGCCGCCGATGACACACGTTTGATCTTCACGGTCTACAACCTCGGAGATGTGACCACCGATAACCGCGAAGCGATGGATGATCTTGTGATGGGCTTCTATGACTGCGGCAAAGATTTGGTGAATAGGTAACCCGTGGCAAGAGCACTTTTAGTTATCGATGTCCAAGTTGACTTCTGCGAGGGTGGCGCGCTGGCTTGCCAGGGCGGAGCGGCGGTTGCCAGGGCAATCACTCAGCACATCCAGCTAAACCGCTCTCAATACGACCTGGTTATTGCCTCGCGCGATTGGCACACGCCGAATTCATCGAACGATGGGCATTTCCCAGAACCTGGGAATGACCCTGACTTTGTCACCACCTGGCCGCTGCACTGCATCGCGGGCGAGAACGGTGCTGAGTATCACGAAAACCTGGATGCGTCGCTTATCGATCTGCATATCAAAAAGGGTCAGAACGCAAACGGTTACTCAATTTTTGATGGCACCGGTGACTCCGGGCGAAACTTTGATCAGCTGACGAAGGAGCTGGACATCAGCGAGGTTGACGTTGTTGGCATCGCCACCGACTTCTGCGTCAGGGCTTCAAGTCTTGATGCCAAAAGCCACGGGTTGGAAGTTCGAGTGATTACCAGCCTTACGGCCGGTGTCGATAAGAACAGCACCGAACAAGCGATCGACGAGATGGTCGACGCCGGTGTGAATGTGGTGCCGGTTTTCTAGGCTTCTTTTCGAGCGCCCTGCGAAGGGCTAACCGCGAACACTCGGGGTTCGGCATAGCCGGCAGCCGCAAAGGCAGCAGTGACAGCTTCTTCTAGCACCTTGAGCTTGGCCTTGTGAATCACAGCAATCGCTGCACCACCAAAGCCACCACCGGTCATGCGTGAGCCAACCGCACCGACCTCCATGGCAGTCTTGACTGCGAGGTCAAGCTCGGGGATCGAAATCTCGAAGTCGTCACGCATGGAGGCGTGCGAGGCGAGGAGTAGCTCACCGAACTCGTCCATGCGAGCATCGGCCAGCGCAGATACGGTCTGCAGCACTCGCTGATTCTCGGTGACGATGTGTCTCACTCTTCTGAAGGTGACATCGTCCATCTGCTGCTTCGCGCTTGCAAGATCCGAAACTTCCAACTCTCGAAGCGACTCCACACCCATAATCTCGGCACCCTTTTCACAAGAGTCGCGCCTGGAGCGGTAACCCCCATCGGAGTGACGGTGACTGACCCTCGTGTCCATGACAGCAACGATTAGGTCTTGCTCATCGAGGCCAAGATCAATCTGCTTAGTCTCAAGGGTCTTGCAGTCAATCAACACTGCACCATCGGCTCGTGCGAGCATCGAGGCGGTCTGGTCCATGATTCCAGTTGGCGCACCCACCACATTGTTCTCTGCGCGCTGGCCAATTAGGGCTAGCTCAATAGGGCTTTTGCCAGCGCTCCAAACATCATTGAGGGCAAGTGCCATGGAGCACTCCACCGCGGCCGAGGAGGAGAGTCCGGCACCAATCGGGACATCGGAGTCAATGAACACATCGAAGCCGGTTGTTTGATGCTCACGCATTACCCATGCCACTCCGAGTGGATAAAGTGCCCAATCAAGGTTCTCCGGCTTGGATTCACTCAGCTCGATTTCAACGACCTCGCTACTGAAGCTTGAACTCACTCGGCAGATCTTGTCATCGCGGGTTGAAAGCGCAACATAGGTTCTGCGGTCAATACCAAAAGGCAAAACAAAGCCATTGTTGTAATCGGTGTGCTCGCCGATCAGATTTGCGCGACCGGGAGCTGACCAGACACCCTGAGCCTCATAGCCATAGCGATCTCTGAACCCCGAGAGGGTCTGTTCGGTCAGGTTCAATTCATGACCTCGCGAATGCGAGCCGCGGTTTCCTCGGGAGCAATGTCCCCTACGAATGCCCCCATGGCGCTTTCTGAACCTGCCAAGTACTTGAGCTTGTCTGCCGCTCTTCTTGGAGATGTGACCTGCAGCATTAGGCGGATCTTCTCCCGACCCTCAACCTTTGGTGCCTGGTGCCAGGCGGCGATGTAGGGGGTGGGGGTGTCGTAGAGAGAGTCAACTGCCATTAGAACGCGCTTATATTGCACGGCCAGATCATCGGCTTCCTGCTCGCTGAGCTGGCTGAAATCTTGAATGTGACGCTTCGGCAGCATGTGAATCTCGATTGGCCAGCGAGCGGCATATGGCACGAATGCTACGAAGTGCTCACTCTCAAAAATCTTGCGCTCACTGGCAGACTCGAAATCCACCAGATCCTGGAAGAAGTCGCCGCTGTGCTGGCTCATGGAGTCAAGCAATGAGCGCGTTCTTGGAGAAACAAATGGGTAGGAGTAAATCTGCCCATGAGGGTGGTGCAGCGTGACACCAATCTCCTCACCACGATTCTCGAATGGGAAAACCTGAACCACGCCCGAGAGCTCGTATAGCTCTTTCGTGCGGTTCATCCAGGCTCCAATTACGGTCCTGACTCGTTCAACTGGCATCTGGGCCAGGGAGCCCTCGTGCTCTGGGCTAAAGACCACTACCTCACAACGACCAAAGGCCGTCGTGGAGAAACCGAAGCGGGGCTTTCCATTCGGCTCGTCAATGACTCCAGCAGCCGGACCAAAGGCCGGGCCTTTGTTTTCGAACACCGCGACATCAAAAACGTCGGGCAGCTCGCTGAGGTTGGTTGGGGTCGTTGGGCAAAGTGGGCAGGAATGCTGGGGCGGTAAGAAGGCACGCTGCTGGCGGTGCGAGGCGATCGTGATCCACTCAGCCGTGAGTGGGTCAAATCTCAGTTCTGCGGTTTGAGGGCGCTCGGCAGCCTCGCGCTGGTCGCTCTTGCGTGCTTTTGGCAGTGCTGAGCCAGCATCGTCAAAGTAGAACAGGTCGCGGCCGTCAAACAGCTTGCCGTCGATTCGTGAGTTATTCACACAAGACTCCGTCTACTCCTACTTCGCTAACATACTTGGGTGCGCCAAAGCGAACCTATAGAGCAACTGAGTCTTTCTCGCGTGAGTGAGAATGGCACCAGTATTGCAGTAATTTCCCCGCAGGGCGGGGCAATTCGCCAGCTTTCGATCAATGATTTTGAAATTGTCCCCGCGTTTTCCCTCGACTCAGCGCGTAAGTACGTTTATGGCAACACTCTCGCACCCTGGCCAAATCGACTTCAGGATGCCACTTTCGAGTTTCGCGGCGAGCAATTCTGCTTCGATGACCTAGATGCACAAAACAATAAGAACCACGGGCTATTACTCAGCGAAGTGTTCGAGGTCCGAGAGCACTCCCGTGAGCGCTTGGTTTTGGGATATCGCTTCGGCCATCACGCCGGGTATCCATTCGAAATCGACCTGCAAGTTAGCTTCGTCCTCACAGAATCTGCCCTCGAGGTTGAGGCGAAGGCGACCAACCATGGCAATGCTGCGCCCTTCGCGATTGGTTTTCACCCCTATTTTCTCACCGGGCAAGAGTTTGAGCTCAATGCGAATGTGACTGGGCGGAGTGTGCAGAACGAGCGCATGCTCCCAATCGGTGTCGATGCTATCGATTCGCTTACCCTGACTCAGCACTCAGAGGAACTTGGTTCGCTGGATCACTGCTTCGTCGGCGGCAATCAAGTGATGCTCACCAGGCCTGAAGGCGCTGTGGTGGTTGAGGCCCTGGAGAACCTGCCCTACTTCATGATGTATCGACCAAGTGACGCACTGGCGTCGGCTGGACCGTTAATCGCGATTGAGCCACAGAGTTCAATGGCGAATGTTTTCAGAGACGACATCGAGTCTGTGGTGTTGGAGCGAGCTGAGACCAAGAACTACCGCTTCGCTATTAGAAAGCTGTAGCGGGAAGATCCTTTTCGTCGGTCTCGATTGCTTCAACAATCTTGGATGCAACGTGCTCGGGCGTGAAGCCCTGAGGGAATTGCGGTGCCTCGCCTTGTATGGCTCTTGTCGCAAGGCCGGTCTCGGTGTGACCAGGTCTTGCTGACACCACGCGAATGCCATCTCTGCGCCACTCTCTCGTGAGGCCCTGCAAAAAGCCTTGGATAGCAGTTTTAGAGCCGGAGTAGGCGGAAAGCCCAGGCATTGGAGTCTCTGCAACCACACCGGTGATGTTCACAACCACTGGCTCGTTGCCGGCCTCAGCACTGGCCTTGAGCGCGGGGTGAAGCTGAGCAAAGAGTTGCATCGGACCCGAAAAGTTAATCTTGGTTAGCGATTCGATGGTCTCGCTCTTGAGCTCAGCTGCTGGGCCAAAGGCCACTACGCCGGCAGCGTTGATGATGCCGTCCAGACCGGAGGCCGCGACTAGGTAATCGGTGAGCGTCGTGATGCTCTCGGGTTGAGTTAAATCGAGCAGCAGTCGCACCTCAGCGACCGCTGGGATCTTGGCCGCGCTGTCGTTGCTGGAGGCGGTGCCCATTACCTCGGCGCCCTTGGCTCTTAGTTGGCGCGTAAGCTCCGCACCGAGAACTCCAGAGGCTCCAACGACCAAAAACTTCTTGTTTGCTAATTCCATAACGCACCCCAACCTTCATGCGCCCATAGGTATTTCGCAAACCGAAATAATTGGGATGGCTGTTGCTTCTCCACTTAGAATTGAGCCTTCCTACAAGGAGACAATCCAAATGAGAATCCCCCTAATTCTTTTGAGCGTTGGCGCGCTGTTTTTGGCCGGCTGTTCCTCAGCTAGCGAAGACGGCTTTAGCGCCGATGGTTCATGCGATGGTGTGGTGGTTGAAGTGAATTTCGGTGAGCTGGGGGAGCCCATCGATTCATGCGTCACTATCAACGGCACCACTGAAGTCGCTAAAGATGTCCTGGCTCAGGCAGGCGTGAGCATCGAGGGCACCAAAGCCTACGGTGACGCAGTGGTCTGCCGAGTGAACGGACTACCATCCAGCACCGAGCCAATCGTGGTTGAAGGCGAAGAGCCTCACCTCGAATCCTGCGAGGAGTTCCCGCCAGCATTTGCCTACTGGGCACTGTGGGTGAAGGAATCCGACTCCTCGGAATGGGACTACGCCATGGAGGGCGTGAGCTCACTCCAGCTATCCAAGGGTCAGTCGGTTGGACTGTCATGGACTCTTGGTGGCAATGTGGTGACGCCAAGCGAGTAAATGACTAGAGCGAAGAAGATCCTGTATTCGGGCTATTTAGCCCTGGGTTTTCTTGCGCTACGACTCATTTACGCTTTCCTTTTCGCAGGTTTGAGTGGGCAGCAAGTTCTGGTAGACCTCCCCAGAATTCGACTTGCCGGACCCTTCTCTCATGTTCAGCTACTTGGACCAGTGAGTCTCGATGGAATTCTCCGCAATCTTGAACTCGCCCTGCCGTTTGCACTGAGCATCCTGGTGTTCGGAATGGCCGCAAGTTTCATCACTCCACGTGGTCTTCGGGCTTTTGCGCAGAAGCTGCCGCTACTTCGTAACTTCGTCAACGCCGTAGCCATTGGGCTAAGTTCGCTCCCAGCCCTGTTTGACGCAGGTCGCAAGGTTTTTGAAGCCAGGGCGCTTCGAGGTGAGAGTCGCTCTCGAATGCTGGTTCCAATCCTTGGAAGAGGCGTCGAACTTGCAAATTCAATTGGCCTCAAGCTTGCGCTTGAGCACAAGGAGTCAAAAACAATCGAGAAGCTTTCCTTAGAGGCTCTTGAAGTTATCGATTGCAACCTGGGCCCAATCAACCTTGAGCTTGCCTCTGGCGACCTGATCGTGGTGAGCGGAGCAACCGGTTCGGGAAAGTCCTCTTTGCTCGAGGCTATTGCGCTCGTTCTTGGTGAATATCGAGGCCGAACCGCCTCAGGTCGAGTCTTTATTGACGAGGTAGAAGTCCGAAGCATCTCGCAGGTCTCTGGTGCACTTCGCTACATCCCGCAAAACCCGAGGGAGTTGCTCTGGGGCTTCAGCGTCTCTGACTTACTCAGTTCAGTCCCGCAAGAATTGATTGCAGCACTTGGACTGGGTGAACTTGCGGGTCGCAGCACGCAGGATCTGAGTGAGGGAGAGGCGCTCAAGCTGCTGCTAGCCGAGAACCTAGCCCTAAAACCCAGTGTGCTGCTGCTGGATGAACCTTATGCCCCGCTCGATGCCACCTCCCGTGACCAACTGACAACGTTGCTCAATGAGCTTTCAGGCCAGGGCATGATCATCGTTTTGGTGGAGCATGAGCCAGAGCACACCACTGGCTTGAACGCCAAGCACTTGCAGTTGGTCAACGGCAAGTTGCTCGACGGTCTATACCAAGCCGAATCGCCTTCGATTGAGCGAACTCAGGTTGTGGTTGGTAACGATCTTGCGGTTGCAGCTCTCCTCGCCGATGTTGGTTTTGAAAAGACTCTGATTCACGCGCCGCGTCTGACGCTTTACCAGGGCGAGCGAGTTTGGCTCAGTGGTGACAATGGCTCTGGGAAGACCTCGCTGCTGAAGGCTCTTGCCAAGGGGGAGGGCGTCGAGGTCTTTGGGTTGCGCCCAAGCTCCGCAGCGGATCTTGCCTTGGTGCCGGAGAACTTCGACGATTTTTTTGTCACGGATTCGCTGTCTGCAGAGCTCGAGCGAGCGGATCGTTTGGTGGGGGAGTCAACTGGCTTCACCAAAACCACCCTCGAGTCGATTCTTCCGAGCATGGACATCGACAGCTGGCTAGTCATTCACCCAAGAGACCTGTCTCGTGGCACTCGATTGGCGCTTGCCATCGCAATGCAGCTCAGCCACAAGCCGCAAGCGTTGCTGGTGGATGAGCCCTTCCGTGGCCTGGACCTCAGGGCCCGCGAGCTGATGGTGGAGAGCCTTAGATGCGTGGCTGAAACTGGTTGTGCGGTGCTGTTTGCCTCACACGAGAGACGCTGGTCTCAGGCGCTAGCTTCGAGGAAGCTGGTTATCGCTGATAAATGGCTGTTGGAATCGAGCGAGGTGATGTTTTGAACCTCAAAGTTCAATCGATTGGCTTAAGCATTCTCTCGCTTGCGGCGCTCGCGATATTTGCCTGGCCATTTCTTCCCTTTGGGCTGAATCCTGAGTTAGCGAGCTGGCTCGGCATGTTTGCGATCTCAGTGGTGCTTGTGCTGACTCTCATGCTTTTGGATGGCGACCTCGTTGGACCCAAGCAAATTGCGCTCATTGCGGTACTGGCCGCCGTGGGGGCAAGTGTTCGCATCGCCACTGGTGGAACGGGAGGCATTGAGCTGGTGTTTCTGACCGTGATTCTCGCGGGCAGAGCCTTTGGTCCCCGCTTTGGCTTCCTACTCGGAGTTGCCACGATTGCCATCTCATCGCTGTTCTTCGGTGGCTTCGGGCCTTGGACGGCTTTCCAGATGTTTGCAACCGGTTGGGTTGGCGCTGGTGCCGGCCTGCTATTTGGTAAAGGTCACCGCTTTGAGAACTTCTTACTGGCAGGCTACGGAGTCCTATCTGCCTATGTCTTTGGACTTTTGCTCAACCTCTGGTTCTGGCCGGTTGCCGTGACGGGTGCATCGCTGAGCTATGAGCCTGGGGCCGGGGCATTTGAAAATCTCTCGAGTTTCCTGCTGTTCTCGCTGGCTTCCTCGACTTTGACCTGGGACACGGTACGCGCAATCAGTCTTGCCGTGGTGCTGGTGCTCGTGGCGAAGCCAGCGCTCAGGGCGCTCTCTCGGGCCAAGCTCTAGACCGAGAAGTACTTAGCCTCCGGGTGGTGGAAGACAAAGGCGTCGGTTGACTGCTCTGGATTCAGCATCAACTCGTCTGAAAGCTCAATGCCCACTCGCTCCGGCTGAAGCAACTGCATGATCTTTCGGCGATCTTCCATGTCGGGGCAAGCAGGGTAACCGAGCGAGAATCTCGCTCCGCGATACTTCAAGTCAAAGAAGCCCTCGATTTCCTTGGGGTCTTCTTCCCCGAAGCCAAGCTCATCGCGGATTCTGGAATGCCAGAACTCCGCGAGCGCCTCCGTGAGCTGCATGGCGAGACCGTGCAGCTCCATGTATTCGCGGTAGGCATTGGCTTCAAAGAGTTTTGCGGTGTGCTTGTCCACTTCGGCACCTACCGTCACCAGCTGGATTGGCAGGACGTCAATCAGTCCGCTCTCCTTAGGCTTCACAAAGTCAGCAAGATTCAGGTGACGATCCCTGCGCTGCCTCGGGAAGGTGAATCTCAGGCGCTCGGTACCGATCGTTCCCGATGCTCCGTCCGGAGCCAATAGTCCCTTTGCGCCAAGCGAACCACTTGGATCGTCGGCATGGTGGAGAACTACGACCTCTTCGCCCTCTGAGTAGACGGGGAAGTAGCCGTAGACGACCTTGGCATCAAACATGCCCTCCGCAAGGATTCGATCAAGCCAGTAGCGCAGTCTGGGGCGCCCCTCGGTGTCTACGAGCTCCTGGTAGCTAGCGCCATCTTCGGCCCTCGAGGGCTTCAGGCCCCACTGACCCATGAAGGTTGCTCGCTCATCCAAGAAGCCCGCATAGTCCGCAAGCTTGAGACCCTTGACGATGCGCGTTCCCCAAAAAGGAGGGGTTGGGACCCTATTGTCTGAAGCGACATCACTTCGGGTTGGCAAATCTTCGGGTTCGGTGAGTGTGAGCTGGCTCTTGGCGTGGATGCGCTTCTTTAGAGCTGGCAAACCAACACTTTCTGGGTCGGCTCCGCGCGCAATGGCGACCAGTGGCTCCATGAGATCTAAGCCCTCAAAGGCATCCTTGGCATAGCGAACGACACCGGGGAACTGGGAGGCAAGGTCATCTTCGACGAAGGTTCTCGTTAGTGCAGCACCGCCAAGAATAATCGGCCAGCGCTTGTCTTGACCTCGAGAGACCAGTTCTTCGAGGTTTTCCTTCATAACGAGTGTCGATTTCACGAGCAAACCGCTCATGCCGATCACATCGGCGTTGTGCTCCTCGGCGGCGGCAATGATGTCATTCATGGGTTGCTTGATGCCGATGTTGATCACCTTGTAGCCGTTGTTGGTGAGGATGATGTCAACCAGGTTCTTGCCGATATCGTGGACATCGCCTCGAACCGTTGCCAGCACGATGGTGCCCTTGCCGGCTTCGGAACTCTTTTCCATGTGGGGTTCGAGCAGTGCAACGGCGCTCTTCATGACCTCGGCAGATTGCAGCACGAACGGCAGCTGCATCTCACCCTTACCAAAGCGTTCTCCAACAATCTTCATGCCCTCAAGCAGGTGGTCGTTGATGATATCCAGCGGCTTGATGCCGTCCGATCTCGCTTGGTCTAGGTCTTGCTCAAGACCCTTGGACTCGCCGTCGATGATTCTGCGCTGCAAGCGCTCGGTCACCGTCATGGCTGCAAATTCAGCTGCTCGCGCATCTTTCAAGGCTGCGGAGTTAACCCCGGCAAACATCTCAAGCATCTTTTGCAGTGGGTCGTAGGTGACGTTGCCCTCGGCATCAAACTCTCTGCGGTCATAAATCAGATCCAGCGCCACATCAATCTGCTCGTGGGGGATCGAAGCCAACGGCATGATCTTGGCAGCGTCGATGATGGCGGTGTCGAGGCCTGCGTCGTAGGCCTCGTTCAAAAACACCGAGTTCAACACCGCTCGTGACACTGGGTTTAGACCAAAAGATACGTTCGAGACACCGAGGGTGGTGTGAACGCCCGGGTAGAGGCGGTTCACCTCACGGATTGCCTCGATGGTCTCGATGGCATCCTTGCGAGTCTCCTCCTGGCCGGTGGCAATCGGGAAGGTTAGGCAATCCATGATGATGTCTTCGACCCTTAGGCCCCAGTCATTCATTAGGGTGTCAATCAACCTTGAGGCGATTCGCACCTTGTCCTCACGAGTTCTCGCCTGGCCCTGCTCGTCAATGGTTAGCGCCACAACCGCAGCGCCGTGCTCCTTAACCAGCGGCATGGTGCGCTGGAAGCGAGAGTTTGGCCCATCGCCATCCTCGAAGTTCACCGAGTTGATGACTGCTCTGCCACCAATCAGCTCCAGGCCAGCTTGCATTACCTGTGGTTCGGTGGAGTCAATGACCAGTGGCAGAGTCGACGCCGAGGCAAACCTGGAGACGATTTCCTGCATGTCCTTCACGCCATCGCGACCCACATAGTCAACGCTCACATCGAGTAGGTGAGCGCCATCGCGCACCTGCTTCTTGGCAATCTCGACACACTCGTCCCAGTTCTCCTCGAGCATCGCATCGCGGAATGCCCTGGAGCCATTGGCATTCGTGCGCTCACCGATGGCTAGGTAGGTGTTGTCCTGATTTAGTGGCACGTGTTGGTATAGCGATGCCACGCCCGGTTCGATTTCAATCGGGCGCTTCAGGGCCCTCTTGCCACCAACTCGGTCAACCACTGCCTTTAGGTGTGCGGGGGTGGTGCCGCAGCAACCACCAACCAGCGAGAGGCCGTACTCCTTGATGAACTGCTCATGAGCGGTTGCCAATTCGTCCGGGCTCAGTGGGTAGTAAGCACCGTCACCCTGCAGAATCGGCAGACCGGCGTTTGGCATAACCATTACTGGAATCCGTGAGTGCTTCGAGAGCTGTCGCAGGTGCTCGCTCATCTCCTGCGGGCCGGTTGCGCAGTTCAAACCAATCATGTCGATGCCCAGAGGCTCAAGAGTGGTTAGGGCCGCACCGATCTCCGAGCCCATGAGCATGGTTCCAGTGGTCTCGACAGTCACCTCAACAAAGATTGGCAACCTGATGCCGGTGTCAACAACCGCCTGCTTGCAGGCATTGACAGCAGCCTTGGTTTGCAGCAGGTCCTGGCTGGTCTCGACCATGAAGGCGTCTGCGCCACCAAGGATCAAACCTTTGGCCTGAAGGGCAAAGGTGTCTTTGAGGTGCTGGTAGGAGGTGTGGCCAAGCGAAGGCAGCTTGGTGCCCGGTCCCATAGATCCCAAAACCCAGCGCGGCTTTCCGTCTTTGGCGGTGAAGGAATCCGCTGACTGGCGAGCTAGCTCTGCACCTGCGCGAGCCAGCTCCTCGATGCGGTCGTCAATGCCGTAGTCCGAAAGGTTCGACCAGTTCGCACCAAACGTGTTGGTCTCAACACAGTCGATGCCCGTCTCGAAATAGGCGTTGTGAACATCGAGAACGATGTCGGGTCTGGTCACGTTCAAAATCTCGTTGCAACCCTCGTGCCCGAGGAAGTCCTCAAGGGATGGTTTGCGGTCCTGCAGCATGGTTCCCATAGCGCCATCGGCGATGACCACGCGCTCATCAAGCGCGGTCATTAGCTCTTGTGCTCTCGGGGTCAGATTGACTGACTTGAATTCATGCAAGTGCAACGAAAAACCTTTCGATTTGGGGGTTTCACGCAGGCTTGCGAACTCCAAAAGGATAACTCCTCGAACATCGAAATGAGAAACCGAATTCCGATTGTCGTAACACGGCTCAACATGTTTGTGAAGTGATTCTGAGATGGGGCAGAATCTACGGGTTACCCACGCACATTACCTAGGAGAAACCGTGTCTATTGGAACAAAGAAATTTGGCCGGATTGCAGTTGCTGCACTGGCCAGCGCAGCTCTAGCACTGGGCCTGAGCGCCTGTGCACCAGCAGAGGAGAACTCAGCTGGCGAACTACAAACCATCACCGCCGGCAAGCTGACTATCGGTACCGGACTTCCTGCCTACTACCCATGGGTGATTGATGACACCCCTGAGTCTGGCGAGGGCTTCGAGTCAGCAATCGCTTATGCGGTTGCTGAGGAACTCGGCTTTGCACCAGAGGATGTAGTTTGGGTTCGCACCACCTTTGAAGAGGCAATTCAGCCAGGACCCAAGAACTTCGACTTCAACCTGCAGCAGTACTCCATCACAGAGGAGCGCAAGGCTTCAGTTGATTTCTCATCCCCTTACTACAACACCGCGCAGACAGTAATCACCATTGCCGGCTCAGCCGCTGAGGGTGTTACAGACCTAGCAGGCTTGAAGGGCTTGATCATCGGAGCACAGACTGGAACCACCAGCCTGAAGGCGATTGAGGACATCATTCAGCCATCAGCCGGTGCTCAGGTCTTCAACTCCAACGATGACGCAAAGGCAGCTTTGGCCAACGGTCAGGTTGACGCAATCGTTGTAGACCTACCAACCGCCTTCTACCTAACCGCTGTTGAGCTTGAGGGTGGCATCATCCTGGGCCAGCTCGAGGGCGCTGAGGCTGGCGACAGCTTTGGTTTGGTGCTCGACAAGGACTCACCTTTGACCGCAGCTGTTACCGCTGCCGTTGACGCTTTGCGCGACAGCGGACGTCTAGCGGAGATCGAGAAGGAGTGGTTGGCTGACTATGTCAACGCTCCGGTTCTGAAGTAGTCAAATAAGGGGTTAAATAGGTGGGGCAGGAAACTGCCCCACCTTTTCTTTTCTAGTCAGGGATCACATGGCACTGGATGACAACAGCATCTCGAGCGCTGAGCGCGCGCGGCGCGACTTCAAGCGCCGCTCGCAGAACAAGTCTGTTGGCGTTGCCATGCTTTCCACCCTCGCCTTCGCTGCTCTGGTTTGGTTTGGCCTTCTAGCTACCCCGGGTTGGGAGCGAGTGCAGACCAGCTTCTTCAACTGGGAGGTTGCGGTCGCGGCATTCCCCAGGGTCTTTGAGGGGCTGCTACTAAACCTCAGAGTGCTGGTGGCTGCAGCCGTCATGGTTTTGGTTATGGGCTTGCTCTTGGCGATCTTCAGGACCCTGAAGTCGCCGGTGTTTTTCCCTTTACGTGTGCTTTCTAGGGGCTACGTGGACCTGTTCAGAGGTCTTCCGCTAATAATCGTTTTGTATTTGGTCGGGTTTGGAATCCCAGGGCTCAGGCTTGATTTCCTTGGACGAATTCCCCCGGAGGTTTTGGGAACCATCGCCTTGGCCCTCACCTATAGCGCCTACGTCTCAGAGGTCTTCCGAGCCGGCATCGAGTCTGTGCATCCATCCCAGCGGCTGGCAGCCAGATCGCTTGGCTTGAGCTACTCGAAGTCAATGCGCCTAGTGGTCCTGCCGCAGGCAGTTCGCAAGGTGGTGCCTCCGCTAATGAATGACTTCGTCGCCCTGCAAAAGGACGTCGGGTTAATCTCGGTGCTTGGAGCGATTGACGCGGTTCGTGGGGCGCAGATTGAGGCGGCTAAGTTCGCTAACTTCACCCCTTACGTTGTTGCTGGCTTGCTGTTTGTATTGCTGGCAATCCCAACGGTTCGTATTGCAGATCGCATCGCAAGAAAGTTTGCCGATCGTGAGCAGATGGGGAGCACGCTGTGATCGACTGGGATAGGCCAAGACTCAAGGTCTCAAACCTAAAGAAACACTATGGAGACCGCGTAGTTATCGACGGGGTAGACCTTGAAGTTTTTCCAGGTCAAATCGTTGCGCTTATCGGTGCGTCCGGATCTGGCAAGTCAACGCTTCTAAAGTGCGTGAATCTAATTGAGGAGATCTCTGACGGGCAGATCTTCTTGGATGGTGAGGACATATCAGCCCCTGGTGTGGATGAGGATTCAATTCGTGCTCAGATCGGCCTGGTATTCCAGTCCTTCAATCTCTTTAGTCATCTCAGCATCACCGACAACATCACTTTGGCTCTGAAGCACGTGAAGAAGATGTCAAAAGAGGATTCCGAGAAGATTTCTCAGAAGTGGCTCGACCGCATCGGTCTAGGCGACAGGGGAGACAGCTATCCGGACAAGATTTCTGGTGGTCAACAGCAGCGCAGCGCCATTGCGCGAGCGGTTGCGATGGACCCTAAGGTCTTGCTTTTGGATGAGGTCACCTCAGCACTCGACCCGGAGTTGGTTGGTGAAGTCTTGGATTTGATTCGCGACCTGAAGAAAACGGGAACCACCATTTTGATGGCGACCCATGAGCTGGCTTTTGCCAGAGAGGTCGCCGACTGGGTGATTTTCTTGGAGCAGGGCAAAATCTACGAGGAGGGCGAGGCAAAGGAGTTTTTCGCCAACCCCAAGAAAGATCGCACCAAAGAATTCCTCTCGAGAATGGCGGCTCTCTAATGCAGCTGATTGGTATTTGGGCGGTTATCGCAGCTACCTTGGGCCCGATTCAGAATCTAACGGGCTGGAATCTCTCGGCATTTTTGTGGCCAGGGTATGACCCAATTAGGCAAACCATCTCTGATCTCGCAGCTGACGATTCACCGGTGAAGTGGGTGCAGACCAGCTTCTTTATTTTTGGCGCGACGCTGACTTTGATCGCGGCCTGGAGTGCAAAGGCGTTCGCGCTTCCCGGCCGAATCGTCCTGTTTCTAGCGGGACTGAGCTCCTATGGTGTTGCGTACTTCGCCGTTCCAGACATTCGATCCAATACCCCTGAGCACCTGTTCTTTGCGACGGCGGCGTTTGTGTTGTTCTCTGCATGGCCGTTATTCGCGATGCGATTCGACAAGCGATACCACTGGAGCATTAGGCCACCGGGTGCGGTTGGTGCAACTTTGGTGATGACTTTGGTGACTCTGATTTTCTTGTTGACCTGGTTGGATCCTGATCGAACCTTCACGGGTCTGGCTCAGCGGGCAATTGTGGTTATGCAGGTGATTTGGCTATCCGCAGCAATTTGGATGCAGTACCTGCATCAAAGGCGACAATCAGGAAGCGTTGTCAACTAGGCCAGATTCCAGAATCTCCACCGAGATTGTGATCTCAGATTCTGGCTCACCGCTAAGAAACGCGAGAGCTTCCTTGATGATTCCTGCTTCCTCAATCTTCCGAACTTGACTAATCGCTCCAGGTAATTCCATGGCTTGCAAAGACCACCATGCACCGTCACGCTCAGCCCTGATTGTGTAGTGAGTCATCGCCACCAACCCCTTCCAAGCTCCTGTGAGTACTGTTCGAAGAATTTTACGGCTGTCATGTCGGGAATTTCTGAGTGCCGACCAATTGTCTTTGTAGTCGATCCGACTCGAATCGCCGTGTGCCTGGTTAGTTCGATCACTTCAAACTCGAGACCCTCGGATCTCGCCTTCCATTTTAGCTTCTGAATCACCTGTCTTCGCTTCATTCGCGAAGAGTATGACCAAGTCATAACGGGTGAGCTGGAGAGCGCACTAGATGTGATCAACTCCACAGATTGAAGTGATGTGGAGTGCTAGAGATAGATATTGAGGCGCGACTCAACCAACTTCTCAAATGACTTTACGCTTCCACTTGAGGTCTTGAGCTCGACGAAGTCGAGAAACATAGATATGGAACCGTCCTCATACTGCAGAAGCACGCAAGGCTCTCGCCCCTCGGAGGCAGCGAACTCAGCTTCGGTGCGCTCATTCATGTGGACGAGGCGAAAAGCTATGTTTCGCTCTGACAGAAGCCGTTTCTCAAACTCCTTGAATGCGCTTTTTTTCTTGACTGGCGAGTGAGTAATGTCACAAAGACTGCAGCTTCTCAACCCCACGAGGTGACCAAAGAAGTAAGCGAGTTCCCCCAAAATGCCACCATCGGCCTTGTAGACGCCGATTAGGGTCTTTCGATTCTCGCTCACGTTTGATGACAACCCAGCGCAATCGACTTCGCTTCCCACGGGGGTTAGTCTGATAGCTCGAACAGGAGAGTCATTTGAAGATCTTGAGACTTATTGCCCGCCTACTTCTTGGTGGGGCTCTCATCTACGCAGGCATAGGCCATCTAACTTTCTCAAGGGCAGAGTTTCAGGCGCAGGTGCCGGTGTGGTTGCCCTTCGATCCTGATTTCGTGGTCCTTGCATCGGGAGTTATAGAGATCATGCTGGGGATTGGCATTGCCTCTGCCGGAGCGTTGGTGCCCTGGGCCGGCCTTGCAGCGGCAGCTTTCTTCATCGCAATCTTCCCGGGAAACATCAACCAGTACGTTGAGGGCATTAGCGCCTTCGGTCTTGATACTGATCAAGCCAGACTCAACCGACTGTTCTTCCAACCGGTGCTTGTGGTCTGGGCACTCTGGTCAACCGGTGCGATTGGCTACTTCAAAAACAAGTGGGCAACCAGGGAATCTTGATTTCCCACCAAGGGTTCCTCTTTGAATGAGGGCAATTGGGCGCACTGCACTGGCAACCATCATGTTGTTTGCCCTGGTTGGATGCGCCGCTGCTAGCTCAGAGACAATGAGCACGCCAGTCGAACCTGAAACTACTCAAAGTTCACCCAGCCAGAGCCCCAGTGCAAGACCAACCGAGTCAGAGTCAACTCAGCCGCAGGTAGTGCCGGAGCCGTGCAGTAGCGAGGTTGAGTTGGGGATGCAGGAAACAATAAATTCTCAAACCGAGGCTTTCTCAAAAGATGAGTTCGAGCTTGCATACTCCTTCGCCTCCCCAAGTTTTCAGGCCTCGGTAAACCTGCGGTCATTCGTTGGAATCATTGCCGGTAGCTACGGCCCACTTATCGCGTCATCAGCGCTTAGCTTCAGCGATTGCCTGATGGATCCGGAAGAGGCCTTTGGCATCATTGACGTGAGCTTCGTGCAATCCGGAGAGAATGTCTATGCCCTGCGCTATCTCATGGTTAGCACCGCCGAGGGTTGGCGAGTTGAGGGAGCCAGCAATCTTGAGGTTGTGGGCAAAGGAGCCTAGATTCTCCTCATGGTCGCGAGCGAATGGCTGGTCGAACCTTCAACTCAAGGTAAATTAGAGCTAGAAAACCTAAGGGGCAACTATGGAATACCCAATCAACGAGAGCAGCATCATGCTTGTTATCGCCGGGCTAACAACTGCAGCCCTAGTTGGCATGTTCGCGCACTTTGCAGTGATGAGCTTCTTTGACAAGCGCGCAAACGCGATGGATGACGCTCACTTCTCCCGCGACTAAATTTTCTCGAAGTAGTAAACCGTCACCGTCTCACCCTTGAATTCCTCGTTCCAAGTTTTTGACTGATTCTGTTGAAAGCCAAGTGAGACCAGTAAGCGAATCGACGCTTCATTCCTGGAGTCTGGCGTTGCGATGAATTTCTTCGCACCCTCCTCTGCCACTAGATGCTCGAGCACCTTGCTTACTGCTTCGTTGGCATAGCCAAGGCCCTGAAACTCCTTTGCCAAAGTAAAGCCAAGCTCAAAGCAATCCTTCTGGTCTTCCAGTGCTTGGATAGCAACATCACCAATCAGCAGTCCAGAGTTGCGGTCATACAGCCCAAGTTGCAGCCATTCACCCATTTCGGGCATCAGGACCCCTGCCTGAGACTGAATAAGTTCACGCCCTTGATCTAGCGAGTAGCTTTCGTCCCAGCTCTGGTAGCGGGCTATAGCGGGATCTTGGCGATACTTCACGAAGGGCTCAAGATCCGAAAGTGCCAGGGGCTCAATGCTGAGCCGTTCGGTGAGCAGGGGATAGATCACGAATGAAGTGTATTCAAAACAAAAAGATGAACTTTGTTTCAAAAATGAGTAGGCCCCGTGGGACTCGAACCCACGACCCACGGATTAAAAGTCCGTTGCTCTAACCAACTGAGCTAGAGGCCCATAACAGCTTCAGAGTCTAACAGCGCTCTAGCTCAGGATGTCCTTGGTCGTAAATCTGCCGTAAGCGAGGGAACCAAACACAGCGACATACCCAAGCTGTAGGAGCAGATTGTTACCCAAGCTGGAGAGCTCCATGGGTTGACGCAGGATGTCTGCAAAGTCCAACCAGTAGTGGGTGAACAACCACTCGTGTAACCAGGCAAGCTGGGGGAGGTTATCCAAGATCTGGCTCACGCCGCTGGCAATCAGAACGCCCGTCATTGCCCCAACCGGGATGGTTGTCAAGGTCGAAATGAAAAGCCCAAGCGCCAGCATGCCCATCATGGAGACGGTTGTGTAGAGGGCAACAATCGCCATGCGACCCAGTGCCTCCGGAATTTGTATGACGTCACCACTTAGCAGCGTCACTGGTCCAACCGGGAACAGGATCGCACCAATGATCGCGCCGGCCGTCATCAGCGTGAAGGTTCCAGCGAGAGTGAAGACCAGGGTGCCAAGGTATTTGACGATCAACAGTCGAGCACGGTTCACCGGCGCAATTAGCAGGTAGCGGAGAGTGCCCAGTCCCGCTTCGCCTGCAATGGTGTCACCCGCCACTACAGAAATAGTCAGAGGCAAGAACAGCGGCATTGCCAGAAGCATCGCTGTGAAGCCAGTGAACAGGCCGTTTTGAGTCACTCGGTCCAAAAACGGTGGACCTTCGCCTGGGGCGAGACGGTCAGACGACAGGTAGACGGCAATTGCGAGAAGAATCGGAATCATCGCAATTGCAAAGAGCATGGCCCAGGTTCGACGGCGAGTAAACATCACGCGCAGTTCAGATTTCATTAGTGAGAGGCTGAGTGATTTAGCGAACAACTTCAAACCCCTCTCCAGTCAGATCAACGAAATATTCCTCGAGGCTGGGGTGTTCCAGGCGAATCTCTGAGACCTTGATCTTCTTTTTTACAAGCACTTCGTTGATCCTGGAGACATCGAGATCCTCGACGACCGGAACAATCATGTTCTCGCCGGAGAACTTGATCTTGCCAATGCCTTGGGTCTTGAGAATGTCGACGGCTTCATCAATCCTGTCGACCTTCAGAATCAATCGGGTCTGACCGTGTGATCGAAGTTCGGCGAGCGAACCCTGGGCCAAAATCTTGCCCGCACTCATAACCGCAACGTGGTCGCAGAGCTGCTCGATCTCGGTTAGCAGGTGACTGGAGAGGAAAATGGTGATGCCCTCGGCAGCCAGTGAACGAATTAAGTTGCGAACTTCTCTGGTTCCCTGAGGATCCAGACCGTTGGTTGGCTCGTCAAGAATCAGGAGCTCTCTTGGCTTGAGCAAGGCATTAGCCAGTCCAAGTCGCTGCTTCATGCCAAGGGAGTAGGCGTGAACTTTTTTCTTGGCCGCATTTGAGAGCCCAACTCTTTCCAGGGCGGCATCGACTCGAGCTGCCCTGGTGGATGGATCGGAGAAGCGGTCGGCAGAATCAATTCGGATCAGGTTGTTCCGACCGGACATGTACGGGTAGAAGGCCGGACCCTCAACTAGGGCTCCAACTTTAGGCAGCGCTACCTGTAGCTCCTTGGGGATAGCGTGGTCTAGGAGTTTGATCTCACCTGAGGTTGCCTCGGCAAGACCGAGCAACATTCTGATTGTCGTTGTCTTTCCAGAGCCATTGGGCCCCAGGAATCCAAACACGGAACCTCTGGGTACGGCTAATGAGATCCCGGCAACGGCCTTTTGGTCACCGAAGGCCTTGATGAGGCCATTGGTCTCAATGGCCCACTGGCCTTTTTCTGACACTTAGCGAGCTGCTACTTCCTGCAGGTATTTGATAGTTACCGCACCGGCATAAACCTCACCGGAGTCTAGAACCAAGACGTTCAAAAGCGGAGTGGAGAAAACCTTGCCACCGTCGACCGGAGTCATCAGGTCAGCGAATAGCTCGTTCTCCATCATCGCCATTGGAACCTCCTGAGGCATTGCTGGTAGGTAGATGACACTCTCCCAATCTTCGCCAATCATTGCTGGCTTGGGCTGGTCTGCATAGCGAGCTTCGAGCTCAGCGCGCATTGCAGCGTTGTCCTCGTTATTGAATTCCTTGTTCTCGTACTCGCTCTTGAGCTGCTCTAGCTCTGCCTTTAGCTCGGCAGGAATTTCCATGGTTTCAATGGTGGTTCCGGCTGGCGGAGTGAAGCTAAACATTGAGGCATCTGGAGTTTCAAAGCTGATCGACTCGAAGCCGACGTGGAAGGCAGGAACTTCCTGCTCGACTGAGTAAACCTTCACGTCAAGTGCCATACCGGTCTCGGAGTCCACCGAGATTACAACTGACTCAACAAGTGAGTTCTCAGCATTTGGCTGAGCAATCAGCTGGTAGGCAGTGCGACCGGCGATGCGGTGGTCCTTACCTACTGAAACTTCGGTGGTCTCGCCCACCTGAGCCATTAGGTAGTCAGCGACAGCCTCTGGGTTGGAGATGTCCAGCTGAATCGCGGCAAGATACTCATCTAGCTGTGCCTGAGCCTTGGCCTCAAACTCGGCTTTGTCCTGATCGGAGACCTCCAAGTCGAAGGCTCCAGTCAGGGCAGTGGCATTGCGGGCGTCGTAGGCCCAAAACTCGATCTCGTTCACAATAAAGTCGCGTTGGCTCATTGGGTCCAAAACCTGAACACGCATCCCAACCTCAGAGGCGTAAACGCGGATTCGGTGGGTGCCGGCAATTAGCTCAACGGCCTGGGTGATGGCATTTTGCTCAATGAGGGAAGGGATGAACTCCTCGAAACCCTCGGGCATCTTCTCTTCCATCTCGGCAATCATCTCTTCATCCATCATCGAGCTCATCTCGAGAGGGGGAAGGCCAAGCTCAGAGGTCTTGACGATGGTTCCGGAGAAGCCGGTGATCTCACCATCCATCAACAGCATTACCTGCTGAGGAGTTAGGTCAGGAAGATCAACGGCATTGGCCTGCAGCGGCACCGCAACTGCACCCGCTGCAATAACAGCTGGCACAATCAGTGCTGGCATCCAACGCTTTGAAATCTTCATGACCTACTCCTAATAGTTTTAGAGTCCTGAGTCTAAGAATCTAAACTCCAAACAACCTGAGAATGTTTCTCAAACTATTTTTTAGACTTAGTCCAATAAAACCACATCAGCGGTGATCTATTCCCAGTCCTCGTCAATCACGCTTGGATTCTCAGGATTGCGGTCCTGGACTCCATAGGGCTGCTTATAGGCGGTGGACATCAGATCTAAGAATGCCTTGGCATCAAACTCTTCTGGACCTTTGACTCCGGTGCCGCCCCACTCACCATTCGCTAACAGCTCAAGCGCGATAACTGGCACCAGGGCGGTCTGCCAAACAACTGCTTGTGCGTCATACTCCTCAGCAGTCCACTTGGTGTCGGCAACGTGGTAGAGGTAGGTAGCGCGAGGCTTGCCATCTTTACCCTTACCAGTCACCAAGGTTCCCGCACAGGTCTTACCCGTCATGCGCTCCACTAGTGAGGCAGGGTCTGGCAATACTGCTGCCACCACGTCTCTTGGTGAGACCTGGGCACGCCCTGACTTTGAGCGAACCCAAACCGGGTTCACTCGGTCAAGACCCAAAGCGTGCAGGGTCTTAAGAACGCTGATGAACTCAGAGCCCAAACCATATTTGAAGTTCACGCGCTGAGCGTCCATGGTGCGAGGCAACATGGAAACTTCCTCGTGCTCTACGTTCACGCACTTAATTGGGCCAATGCCATCTGGGAACTCGAATAGCTCAGGCTCAGAGAACGGCTTGGTGGTAAACCAACCGCGCTCCTTCTCCCAGATAAGTGGTGGGTTGAGGCACTCCTCAATAACGGTCCAGATTGAGAAAGATGGGGCAAATATCTCTTCGCCCTCGTCGTTTACTACCACGAGGTTTCCACCATCGATGATGGTGACTTCATCCAGCTCTGAGAACAGGTGATCTGCTGCATAGCGGGCGAAGATGTTGGAAATACCAGGCTCAGCACCGGTGCCAACCAGGGCCAGAAGGCCCTTGTCGGAGAAGTCCTTTGCCTTGCCGTATTGCCAGTCACCGAGCTTCTCTCCTGGGAGGTTGAAGGGGTCCTCTGGGTGCGGGTGGCTCAGGCTCATCGCCATGTCCATGTAGTTGGCACCCGCTTCGAGGGCACCCTCCACAATCGACTGCACGAACCTTGGCTCAACCGCATTCAAGATGTGGGTGATGTTGTGCTCTTCAGCTAAGGCTGCAACCTTGGCGGAATCAGAGGCATCAATTTGTGCCGCCTCAACCTTCTGTGCAATCTCGGGCTTGGACCACTCGTTAATCCATGCCACAGATCTTTCGGCACGGGAGATGTCGTAGTCAGCGACTACGAGTTTTTCGAAGAAATTACGATCAGCAGCGATTTTGACAATTGCATCGCCAACACCGCCTGCTCCGATGAGCAAGATACGCATTGAATTTCACAACCAGACGAATGACCGATTTTTTTAGCGGGCCCAGTCCTTGCCCTCATTCTCCAACATGCGCAAGCCTCTTTGGCGTCACTGCTAGTAACTGCGCCTTCGTTGGGGAACTACCTTCCCATTATGCAACTAAGTTAACGAATTACCAACTAGCCCAGCTGGCGGATGGGAACAACCATCGGGGTTTTACCCACGGGATCCTCAATAACCCTGGCCAGAATGTTGAACGCAGCAGCGAGGTTGTTGGGGGTGATTACATCTTTTGGCTTGCCCTGGGCAATAATCTCGCCATCTTTCAGGACCACGATCTGATCTGCGAAGCGAGCTGCAAGATTGAGGTCGTGAATCACAGCAACCACGCTCATGCCGCGCTCGCGCTTCAAAGAGGACAGCAGGTTCATCACCTGCAGTTGATGCGAGTAGTCAAGCGAGTTGGTTGGCTCATCGAGCAACAGCACCTGCGGGTTCTTAACCAACGCTGCGGCAATAACCGCCGCCTGGCGATAGCCACTAGAGAGCTCGCCCACCTTTTTCCCTTGAACCTTGGTGAGCGAGGTGCGCTCGAGCAGAAGCTCAATCTCCTCCTTGAGTCTTGGTGAAACCCTTGAAATACCGTTTGCCGCCATGGCACTTCGAGCCACCAACTCAAAAACTGTTTCGGCATTGCGTGCAGCTGGAATTGTTCCCAGAAACCCAATGCTCTGATCGAGTCTGGCTTTGGTCAAGGAGGTGATTGAGACTCCATCAAGCAACACAGAACCGCTCTCGGCCTTGATTTTGCTAGCCAGAGCCTTGAGGAGCGATGACTTTCCAGCGCCGTTCGGTCCGATCACGGCCGTTACCGAACCGCCGGGGATATTTAGATCTAGATCTTTGATGATGCGCTCTGCGGAGTAGCCAGCGCTCAGAGCCTGAGCGGCCAGCTTGGACTCTGCGTCATACATGTCCTACAGCTTAGTTTTAGGTGTAGCTCTTGGTTGCTTTCACGGCCTTCAACCAAGACTCATAGCCTTGGGAGCGGTTGGTCTTGGGGGAGAACTTCTGGGCTGCAGGGTTGAGCTGCATGAGCTCTTGCTGCGAGCCAAAGATGCCAGCTCCAAGCCCGGCCATCAAGGCAGCGCCAAAACCAGTTGACTCGAGATTCTTGGCACGAACCACACTGGCTCCCAAAAGGTCAGCCTGCATCTGCATCATCAGATCGTTTGCAGCGGCACCGCCATCAACTCTGAGCTCCTGGAGACGCTTGCCCATATCGACCTGCATGGCCTCAAGCACTGCATGCACCTGGAACACAATTGCTTCGAGCGTTGCCCGGGCGATGTGTGCCTTGGTTGTTCCACGGGTGATGCCAAACAAGCTGCCGCGAATATCCGGCTCCCAGAACGGGGCTCCCAATCCAGTCAGGGCTGGCAGAAAGACCACGCCCTCGCTCGAGTCCACCTCGAGCGC
>CAXNHX010000002.1:0-46202 GCA_964202305.1 Aquiluna sp. | reverse complement strand
TCGGTTCCCGGGCTCTGGCAGAAGGTTTTGCGCTATCCGATCGCCACCGCAAGAGGCTTTCAGTTGGACGGGACCGAAATTGAAATCAGGGGAGAGGGGTTGCTGGCCCAGGCTCTCCAACATGAGGTTGATCACCTCGATGGTTTCCTCTATCTCGATCGGCTAAGTGCAGCCGAGCGCAAACTAGCGTTCAGATCGCTCCGGGAGCAACCCTGGTTCAACTAGCTCTTGTAGATGCGGCCCACTTGGAGCGCAAAGTCTTCCATGACTCGGTTGCGCTTAATCTTCAGCGATGGAGTTAGGTGGCCCGTTGCCTCTGTTAGCTCAACATCCAAGATCTCAAAGGCTCTTACCTGCTCGGCCTGAGAGAAACGTTCGTTGACCTCGGTGACAGCGCGTTGAATCTCATCCCGAATCTGTGGGTGCTTGGTGGCCTCCGCCAAAGTCATTTCACCCTCAATGCCGTTGCTCTTAGCCCAAACCGGAACCATTTCTGGATCTAGTGAGATCAGAGCACCAATAAAGGGCTTCGCGTCACCGATCACGACAACCTGACCAATCATGGGGTGAGCGCGAAGCAGGTCCTCAATTGGAGCGGGCGCGACATTCTTACCTCCGGCCGTGACGATCAATTCCTTCTTTCTGCCAGTGATTGTCAAAAAGCCATCCTCATCGAGCTCGCCGATGTCGCCGGTTCTAAACCAGTCGCCCTCGAAGGCCTCGCGCGTCGCAGCCTCATTGCGCCAGTAACCGCGCATCACGTTGATGCCGCGCAGCCAAATTTCTCCATCCTCTGCAATCTTGATTCCAGTGCCGGGAAGTGCGCGGCCCACTTTGCCTATCTTCTGCCAGGCAACGCGGCCAATCACCGCCGCAGCCGAAGTCTCGGTGAGGCCATAGCCCTCAAGGACGATAAGGCCGATTCCCCTGAAGAAGTGGCCAAGGCGAGCACCAAGAGGAGCACCACCGGAGATCGCATAGCGAACATTCCCACCCATGGCATCCCGTAACTTGGAGTAAACGAGTTTGTCAAAGAGCTTGTAGCGAAGCTTCAGCCCAAGTGAGGCACCCTTTGCGCTGTCCAGCGACTTGGAGTAGTCGATTGCAGTTTCAGCGGCCAACTTGAAGATCTTGCCTTTTCCAGCGGCGGTGGCCCTTAGTTCCGCACCGTTATAGACCTTCTCGAACACGCGGGGGACCGCAAGCAGAAAGGTGGGCTTAAAAACCGGCAGCACCTTCGCCACCTGCTTGGCATCTCCCAGGTGTCCGACCCTGATGCCGGCGTATATGGCCATCACTGATACGTAGCGGGAGAGGATGTGAGCCATGGGCAAGAACACCAGAGAGTGCTGTCGGTCGTTTACCAACTCTGGAATCTCGGCCGCTGCGTTGCGGCAATGATCCACAAAGCTCTTGTGGGTTAGCTCACAACCCTTAGGGTTTCCGGTTGTGCCGGATGTGTAAACGATCGTGGCCAGATCCTTGAGTTCGGCATTACTCCTTGCTGACTCCAAAACGGCATCGGCAATGCCCTCACCCGACTGGTGCAGTTTCGTAAAGTCTTCCGAATCAATGCGCCAAACTTGCTTTACTTTTGGAGCACTGACCTTGTTGTAGCGAGCTAGGTGCTCGTCGTTCTCGACAAAGAATGCAATCGCATCCGAATCCTGCAGAATCCACTCAATCTGCACTGGAGAAGAGGTCTCGTAAATAGGGACTGATACTGCACCGCAGTACCAAATCGCGAAGTCGATCATGGGCCACTCGTAGCGAGTGCGACTCATCACGGCAATGGCATCGCCAGGCTTTATGCCGGCGGCAATCAAGCCCTTGGCAAGAGCGATGACTTCATCTAGGAATTCTTGGGAGCTGACGTTCCTCCAGCTGCCATCGGCATTAAGTCTGGAGAACAGCGGGTGGGAGGGGTCTTTCCGAACGCGAGTGAGCAGTAGGTCAGTCACGTTTTCTCTAGGATTTGATTCAACTAGCAGCGGAACATCGTAAAACGTCATCGTTTCTCCCATGTCGAGTTGCAAGATACTTTATTCCTTTTGGGTCATAGGTCTCATGCTGCAATCACAAGATTTCTAGTCCGAAGCTGAATGGAACCCACAAAGCCAATAAAATCAAGCTCTGTCCTAGAAAAGGAAATCGATGCTAGCAATCGGAATCGACATCGGTGGAACCAAGATTTTGGGGGCACTGGTGGATGTCGACGGAAAGGTGCTGCACGAGCTCAGGGTGCCATCCCCGGCACACGATCCAGACCTTATGGTCGACACCGTTGTGCAGCTCATTGAGGAGCTAACCCTCAAGGCAAGCGATGTCATCGCAGGCGTTGGGGTAGCTGCAGCGGGCTTTATTGACGCGGATCGGTCGAACATTCTCTATGCACCGAATCTGAACTGGCGCAATGAACCTCTGCGAGAGCGGCTGCAAAAGCGAGTGAGTCATCCGGTATTCATCGAAAACGATGCCAATGCAGCCGGCTGGGCTGAATACAAGTTTGGTGCTGGTCGCGGCTCAAAAGACATGGCCATGTTGACCCTCGGCACAGGAGTGGGCGGAGCAATAATTGCGGATTACAAGCTTCGTCGCGGTGGGTTTGGCATTGGTGGCGAGCTTGGACACGTGCGAGTGGTGCAAGATGGAAAGCTCTGTGGCTGCGGCCGAAAGGGCTGTGTCGAACAATACGCATCTGGCACTGCAGTGCTGAAGGCCGCCCGGAAGCTGGCAATGAGCGATGGACCGATGGGACAGCGGCTCAAGGAGCTGGCTGGGAACGGCGAACTGACCGGGCAACAGGTTTCACAGGCTCTTATGGAGGGCGATCCAGGTGCAACATCTGTGATTAGGGCCGCAGCGGATTACCTAGCGCAGGCCATGGGCACAATCGTCGCGGTGCTAGACCCACAAGTTTTTGTCATTGGCGGGGGGCTTTCGGAGGCTGGAGACTTGATTCTGGATCCGATTCGCGAGGCGCTTGGCGCAAATCTTCCGGCAAGGGGATTTAGACCAGAGCCAAAGATTGTCGCTGCAACCTTCACCAATCAGGCTGGTGTTATCGGCGCCGCTGACCTGGCACGGGAATCGGTTGGCTAAGCTTGTGGCAAAACTGGAGCTAGCGTGACGTATTTTTTTCTGAAGAACTTTGTTCTTGGGCCCATTCTGCAGATACTCTTCAGGCCCTGGGTCAGAGGTGCTGAGAACGTCCCCAAGCGCGGAGGCGCAATTCTCGCGTCAAATCACCTCTCTTTTGTTGACTCGATCTTTCTGCCCCTGAAGGTATCGCGCCAGGTCACCTTCCTTGCAAAGAGTGACTACTTCACTGGTAAGGGCATCAAGGGTGCCCTGATTCGCTGGTTCTTCAAGTCAACCGGCCAGCTTCCAATCGATCGCTCTGGCGGAAAGGCCTCAGAGGATTCTCTGAACACCGGGCTTGGAGTTTTGGAACGCGAGCTGCTGCTGGGTATCTACCCCGAGGGAACTCGCAGTCCCGATGCAACTTTGTACCGAGGTAGAACCGGCATTGCTCGCATGGTCTTGGAGGCAAAGGTCCCAGTAATTCCGGTTGCGATGATCGACACCGAAAAGGTGATGCCAATCGGCCAGAAGTACCCGAGTATTCAGCGGGTTGGCGTTGTGATTGGTGAACCACTGGACTTTTCTCGTTTTGCCGGCATGGAGGGAGAGCGCGTCGTGTTGCGCTCGGTAACCGACCAGATTGTTTATCGCATCATGAGACTTTCGGGTCAGCGATATCAGGATGTTTACGCATCCACAGTTCGCAATAGGCTTGCTAGGGCAGATTAAGGAAACAGTTGAACGACTTCGGGCTAGATAACTACGTCAATTTAGATGCAAAGCAGCAGCCAACCTGGGCTGACCTCGAGAAGCTTGCGAGCGTTCGCCAGGACCTAGCCAAGATGCCACCACTTGTTTTTGCCGGTGAGGTGGACACGCTGCGGGATCGCATCGCCCAGGCTAGCCGGGGCGAGGCCTTCCTCTTGCAAGGTGGCGACTGCGCTGAAACCTTCGTGGATGCAACAGCCGATCGAATTCGCAATCGCATAAAGACAGTGCTGCAGATGGCGGTTGTCTTGATGTATGGATCATCCCTCCCAGTTATCAAAATGGGCCGGATGGCAGGGCAGTTTGCTAAGCCAAGGTCATCAGATTTTGAGACTCGTGAGGGTGTGACCCTACCGGCCTATCGCGGCGACGCTGTGAACAGCTACGAGTTCGATGCGGTTTCGAGAGTGAACGACCCGGCTCGGTTGCTGCAGGCCTATCACACCTCGGCCAGCACCCTGAACCTGATTCGCGCCTTCACCACTGGTGGCTTTGCGGATCTGCGTGAGGTGCACGCTTGGAACAAGGGCTTCACTGATAACCCGGCAAACAAGGCTTATGAGTCCATTGCTGGAGACATTGACAGAGCCATGAGATTCATGGAGGCCTGCGGGGTTGACTCGGCGGAGCTTCGAGCGACTGAATTCTTTGTCTCTCACGAGGGTTTGCTGTTCGACTATGAGCGCCCTCTCACGCGTATCGACTCTCGAACCAACACGCCTTATGTAACATCTGGTCACTTCATCTGGATTGGTGAGCGCACCAGACAGCTGGATGGTGCTCACGTCGACTTCCTCTCGAGAGTTCGAAACCCGCTGGGTGTGAAGCTCGGCCCCACTACCTCGACCGACGATGTGTTGGCATTGATTGACAAGCTCGACCCTGAACGCGAGCCAGGCCGACTGACCCTCATTAGCCGCATGGGTGCTGGCAAGATTCGCGATGAGCTTCCCAAGCTTGTGCAGGCCGTCAAGGATGCGGGGGCAACTCCGCTGTGGATCACTGACCCAATGCACGGCAATGGCATCACCACAAAGAACGGGTACAAATCCCGTCGCTTTGAAGACGTGATGGACGAGGTCAACGGATTCTTTGAGGTTCACAAGGCGCTTGGGACTCACCCTGGCGGTCTCCACGTTGAGCTAACCGGTGATGATGTTGCAGAGTGTCTTGGTGGATCGGAACAGATTGACGAGAGCACTCTTGAGGAGCGCTACGAGTCCGTCTGTGATCCAAGACTGAATCACATGCAGTCTTTGGAGCTAGCATTTCTAGTTGCGGAGCGTTTGGTTGAGACCAGGAGAAACGGTGATAACTGACAAGGTCAGTGATTGGATCACAATTGATGAGGCAGCAGTCCTGCTGCGACTCTCATCAGGAAAAGTCAGAAGGCTAATCGAAGAGCACACGCTGTTTGCGGTGCGAGTCGATAAAGAACCCAAGATCCCTGCCCACATCATCATCGATGGTGAGCCGCTGAGCTCAATTCGAGGCACACTGCTGCTCTTGCTGGACATTGGTCTTGAGCTCGATGAGGCCGTGAATTGGCTCTATGAGGAAAATGACAATTTGGGGGAGACTCCAATGTCGGCACTACTCAAGGGGCACAAAGCCCCAGTAAGAAGAGCCGCCCAGACTCTGGGCTAGTTACTTATTGCGGTTGATTACCTTGTCAGCCAAGGCCGCGAGCATCATTCGACCCTGATCGGAAATTTCAAGAGCTGCCAGTGCCTCAATTGAACGCTGGGAGTGCTCTGAAATGAGGCGCTCGGTCTTCTCAACCGCTCCTGAATCGATGATGGCTTGTCGCATGAACTCCAGTTGCTCGGCCTCAATGTCACCTGAGGACAATAGTTCTTCAAAAATGCGCTGCACCGAACCTGGCAAAGTCTCCAGGGTGAGGGCAACTAATACGGTGCGTTTTCCCTCGCGAAGGTCATCCCCGGCCGGTTTTCCAGTCTGCTCCGGATCTCCAAACACACCAAGCTCGTCATCGCGCAACTGAAAGGCGAGCCCCAGGGGAATGCCAAACTGGCTCAGACCCTTGAGTTTTCCAGAGTCAGCGCCCGATAGCGCTGCGCCAATCAGCAGTGGTGCCTCGAGTGAGTACTTTGCAGTCTTATAGAGCATTACGTTGTTGGCTCGCGCCACAGCCTCGCCGGGAGCGCGCGTTGCTGCGGCATTCTCCTCTAAGACATCGAGATATTGACCGGCCATCACTTCAAAGCGCATTCGGCCAAACTCGTGGCGGCAGGAAGCTTCTGCGGCCTCCTCGGGAAGGTGTAGCAGTGCATCGCCAAACAACTCAGAGCTCCAGGCCAGCATCATGTCACCGACTAGTACCGAGCCCGCAACACCGAAACGCTCGGGGCTTCCTGAATAACGCTGCTGAGTGTGGAGGGTTTCGAAACGTTTGTGAATGGCAGGCTGCCCGCGACGTGTGTCACTTTGGTCCAGCAGGTCGTCGTGCACAAGGGCTGCAGCATGGAACATCTCGAGCGCAGCAGCAACTCCAACGATGGGGGAGTCGAGGTTCAGATCCGAGACCTTTACTTCATTTTGCTGATACCCAGCCCAGGACCAGAAGCAAAAAAGCGCTCTGAATCTTTTTCCTCCGGAAAGCAGGGATTGCGTGAAGTCAATTAGTGGTTCTAGTTCTTCGGAGATTTCCCGGAGTTCAATGCGCTTATCGTCGCAAAAGCTGTCTAGCTTCTGCTGCACAAGCTCTAACAGGAAATCTTGAGGCACGCGGGATAGCCTAGCGGCTTGTCTCTGTTTACAATTGAGGGGACATAAGGAGATCGACATGGCACTTTCCGAGAGGGAGCAAAAGCTTCTTGAGGAAATGGAGCGCAATCTGCTCCAGGAGGATGCCGGCTTTGCGTCAAAGGTCCGCTCGGTTGGTTCGTCCAACAAGAGCGCGGGCAAGCTGGTCGGTGGTGTGCTTGTCACGCTCGTTGGCCTGGGCCTACTCATCTTCTCCGTCGTGCTCCAGGTCGCATTTTTCGGGGTTGTCGCCTTCTTGGTGATGCTTATCGGTCTGGTTATTGCCTCCAGCAATTTCCAGCTCCCAGAGCTACCTAACCCTGCCGAGCGTCCAAAGGGAAAGAACTTTTTCGAGGATCGTTGGAACCAAAGGTTCAATAACGAGTAGCTAACCACCCAATTCAAGACCTTCCGCTAAAGCGGAAGGTCTTTTTCTTTGCCCAATTCGTTATAAAAAGCTTGCAAAATGAGCACATTGTGGAGCAAAGTGGAGTAAAGTGGAGTAAAGCTTCGGGGAAGGGGTTAGCAATGTTGCTAGGCACGCACACCCCAAAGCTCGATGACAAGGGCCGTATTTTCCTTCCAGCCCGCTTCCGTGAAGAGCTTGCAGACGGCATCGTGGTCACTCGAGGCCAAGAGCGTTGCCTCTATGTCTTCTCTTCAAAAGAGTTCAAAAATGTCCACGAAAAGATCGCTCAGGCTCCGGTCACCTCGGAAGAGGCCCGTCGCTACCTCCGTGTTTTTCTCTCCGGTGCATCGGATGAGACCCCTGACAAGCAGGGTCGAGTTCTGCTGCCTCAGCTGTTGCGTGACTATGCAGGGCTCACCAAGGAGCTGGTAATCATCGGTGTTGGCTCTCGGGCTGAGATTTGGGATGCCCAGAGCTGGAACGAGTACCTGTCTAAGAACGAAGAATCTTTTGCCAATCAAGCGCAGGAGGTGATTCCGGGATTGTTCTAGCCCTGCACTTCGGCCCTTGGCCGTCCCGGCTTTCTTCCCCTAAGTCGGACCTGAGAAAACCAAGCTCTCAGACGGACAAGGACCCAGGTGCAGGGAGAGAGCCCAAAGGCTTATGACAAAGTCCACCAGTGATCTTCACCGCCCAGTAATGCTGGAGCGGACCCTCGAACTGCTAAGACCCGCAGTTCAGGGCAAAAAAGCAACTGTCGTGGACTGCACCCTGGGCCTTGGTGGTCACACCGAGGCGCTACTTGAGCAGTTCCCAGAGCTAACAGTGATTGGGATTGACCGCGATGATGCGGCCTTAGAGCTTGCCACTGAGCGCCTGAAGTCATTCGGCTCAAGGTTTGTGCCAGCAGCAGCCATCTATGACGAACTAGCCGATGTGCTGGGCATGCTCGAGATTGACTCCGTAGAGGGTGTTCTGATGGATCTCGGAGTTAGCTCGATGCAGCTGGATCAGCCGGAGCGTGGTTTCAGCTATGCCCAAGAGGCTGAGCTCGACATGCGGATGAACCAGGGTTCGGGCAAGACCGCAGCGGACCTTTTGGCTACCTTGGATCACGGTCAGCTTGCTCGCATCTTCCGTGATTACGGCGAAGAACGCTTCGCCTCACAGGTCGCTCGGGAGATTGTGAGCGCTAGAGAGTTAGCCCCAATCAAGACCAGCACGCAGCTCAATGCAATCTTGGAACGCTCAATCCCTCAGGCACCAGGTAAGGTCTCGGGTCACCCCGGTAAGCGGGTTTACCAGGCACTGCGCATTGCGGTGAATGACGAGCTTGGAATTTTAGAGCGAGCAATGCCGCAGGCGATTGATGCCTTGAGTGTCGGCGGTCGCCTCGTTGTCATGAGCTACCACTCTCTTGAAGACGGAATCGTCAAGCAGGCCCTGCAGGCTGCGGCTGTTTCAACCACCCCCATCGAGATGCCGGTAGAGCTTCCCGGCACCTCGCCCAGGCTAAACATTTTGACCAAGGGCGTTGAACGCGCCACCGAGGTCGAGCTTCACAACAACCCAAGAGCCCAAAGCGCGAGATTACGCGCCGCAGAGAAACTGGAGGTGCGCTAGTGAAGGTCTTCATGCTAAGCGCGCAAGACGCAAAGAAACTAAGGCCATCACTGGTCTCCGCGATGGTATTTTCCCTCGGATTGGTGGGGGTGCTGGTGGTGCAGCTGATACTGAACATGATCGTGACTCAGGACGCCTATCACCTGCGCTCACTTGAGACTGAAAAGCGTGACCTTGCGACTGAAGTTCAGATCATTCAGGAAGAAGTCGCTTCACTAGGTTCACCCCAGAACCTGGCGGATGCAGCGAACCAGTTGGGCATGGTCGCCAACCCATCTTCGGTGCTCTTGGACATTCAGAACAATCGAGTCTTCGGGGAGCCAACGCCGGCTGACGGCGAGAAGCTTGGGCTTGCGAGTGCAAACCTGGTTGCAAACTCCGCACTTGGTTCTACTTCGCGCTTCATTACCGCCTCACTAAATGATGCTGAACTGATTGCTGGTGTTTCAACTGAGTCTGAGAGCGTGGCTGGCGTAACTTTGCAGTCAGGACTAATTCCGGCTTCCCCAACCAGATAGGCCAGCAATGGGCGCGCATGCAAAGTACTCAAGGCGATTGAGTATTTTCGCATTCATGCTCGTGGCGATCGTTTTCGCTCTGGGCTTCCGGCTTGTTGACTTTCAGGTCGTTAGAGCGCAAGAGATTCAGGAAAAGTCACTCGATCGTCGTGAGGTCACCAGAACCCTTACCGCACTGCGGGGAAACATTGTTGACTCCACCGGTCAGATTCTGGCTAAGACTGTCTTCCGCTACGACATCAATGCAGCGCCCAAGAATGTTGGACCGGTTCGTATCAACAAGGACGGAGTTATCGTCGAGCGCTCCGTGTCTGAGATCGCGCTTGAGCTTGCTCCATTGGTTGGACTGGATCAAAGTGAGCTACTGGCCCGACTCGAGGGCGACTCGGAGTATGTGAACTTGGCCAAGTTGGTGGACGCCGACACCTTCAACCAGATCAGAGATTTAGATATCCCCTGGATCTTCTGGGATCGCTTCGCCGATCGCCTGTATCCCAACGGGGCGGTTGCCGGCAACTTGCTCGGGTTTATCAGCAGTGACGGCACTCCGCTTGCCGGACTGGAGCGCCAATACAACACCTGCCTTGCAGGGGTCGACGGCCAAGAGACATTTGAGCGCAGTGCCGAGGGTGTGAGAATCCCAACCTCGGACATGACAACTCAGCCTTTAGAGGATGGCGGCACGCTCAACCTGAGCATTGATGCCAACCTGCAGTTCTTCGCCCAGCAGGTTTTGGCCGACACTGTAAATGACCTCAGTGCAGATTGGGCTTCCGCGGTCGTGATTGAGGTCGAAACCGGCAGGATTCTCGCCGCGGCAGAGGCGCCGACCGTAGACCCGAATGACCCCGCTGGAGTCGAGGGGGATGATCGCGGCTCTCGCATATTCCAGTTCAGCTTTGAGCCGGGCTCAATCATGAAGGCGGTGACTACCGGCATTGTGTTGGACACGGGAGCGGCCGATGAGTACGACACGGTTCCGGCCCCAGATCGAATGTATCTCGACTTCAACAACGAGTACATCAAGGACTCTTTCGATCACGAAGACTTCACCCTGTCGGTTGCTGGAGTGTTGCGCTACTCCTCGAACACTGGAATGACCAACTTCGGCCGGGAAATCGACAAGCAGGTGCGCGAGGACTATCTCCGTAAGTTTGGTTTCGGTTCACAAACATCATTGCGATTTGAGGGTGAGAGCAGTGGCCTGCTTCGTCCAGCCAATGAGTGGGATCGGATGACCGACCTCACAACCCTGTTTGGGCAGGGCATGGCGGTCACCCCTATTCAGATGGCATACGCCTATCAGGCCCTAGCCAACGGCGGGGTCAGGCTGGATCCGATTCTGGTTGACTCCTGTGTCTCTCAGGATGGAACGGTGTTCTATAGGCCCAACCAGGGTTCAACCCGTGTTCTCTCCGAGTCAGCTGCAAAGGTAAACCTCGAGGCCATGGAGAAGGTTGTCGAATTTGGTGGTGTGGGAAAGACCGCGGCCATCCCCGGTTATCGCGTTGCCGGTAAGACTGGCACCGCCGAGATCAGCGAGAACGGTATCTATCTGGACGAGTACGCTATCTCCTTCTACGGCGTAGCGCCGGTTGAGGACCCTAAGTTCGTGGTGGGTGTGACGATATACCGCCCCTATGGTGTGTCAAACTCGGCTAAGGCGACTCCGCCCTTCAAAGCCATCATGCAGCAGGCTCTCAAGCACTATCGCGTTCCACCCTCGACCACCGAGTCCAGAAACATACCCTCTGACCGATTTGGCAATGTCGATGAGAACGACTAGGGAGCTAGCGCAGCAGTTTTCTCTCGAACTCTTTGGTGCTGACCAAGTAGAGCTATCAGGGGTCGCAATCAACACCAAGCACCTGGTCCAGGGTTCGCTCTTCATTGCAGCTCAAGGCGCTAAATCCCATGGCTTAGATCATCTTGATGCCGCTATAACCGCAGGGGCGAGGGCGGTTCTCAGTGATACACGCCGGGAGCTCCCGATTCCAAATCTCTTCCACCCAAACCCCCGTGCTATTGCTGGCTTGGTTTCGGATGCTATCTACGAAACGTCAGACTCGAACATGCTGCTCTACGCGGTTACCGGGACAAACGGCAAGACCTCAACCGTGTTCTACCTTCGGGAACTTCTCAACGCGCTTGGTCAGTCTGCAGGACTAATTTCCTCGGCCTTTTCGAAGGTCGGAATGGCAACACTCGAGGCAGAGTTGACGACTCCGGAAGCCCCCAGAATTCATCAATTACTTCAGTTGATGAGGCAAGAGCAGCAGTTCAGTGCGGGGATTGAGACCTCGGCGCAGGGCCTTAGCAGAGACAGGCTTGAGGGTCTTCACTTCAGGGTTGCAGGGTTCACCAACCTCTCCCGCGATCACTTGGATGACTACCAAGACATGGCCAGTTATCTCGATGCCAAGGCAAAACTCTTCACATCACAGCGCGCAGATCGCGCCGTGGTGTTCTTAGGTGATGACTTCGCTCGCGAACTCTATGCGCGAATCGAGATTCCCAAGGTTGCTATTGGCGAGGACTATTTGTTTGGTTACGAGAACTCGGTGCTAAGCATCTCTGGCAAGGCCAATCTCAGAGCGGAACTGGAGCTGCCAAGCCTCATGGCTAAGAACCTGGCGCTTGCTCTCGTGATGCTTCTGGAGGACAACTATCCAGCCGAGAAGCTCCAGCGCGCGCTGGGAATGATTGATACTTCTGTTCCGGGTCGGCTGCAGCGAGTATCAGAGCGCGAACCCGCCGTATTCGTTGACTACGCCCACACCCCGGACGCTGTCGCCTCAAGCGCCAGAGAGCTTGCGGGACAATTTACCGAGTTGAACATTGTGCTGGCAGCCTCGGGGGATAGGGACGCCGGAAAGCGACCCGAGATGGCCCAAGCAGCGATGCAGCATGCCAACAACATCATCGTCACAGACCAGCACCCGAGATCTGAGGACCCCGGCTCAATACGTGCCCAGGTGATTGCCGGTTTAGCTGGATTCACAAACTTCGAAGAGATTGCGGATCCCGCTCTGGCCATAGCGCGAGCCGTGGAGCTGACCAAGCCGGGCGGGGCAGTGCTGTGGTGTGGGCCTGGTCACCTAAAGTATCGCGAGGTGAAGGGCCAGAAGCTGCCCTTCGATGCCGTCAAAATTGCTCGAGAGGTGCTTGGTGATGATTGAGCTGAGCCTTGAGGAGATTGCCACCGCCGTAGGCGGTGAGCTAGTTGTTGGCGAAGCAATGACAAAGGTCCATGGCAATGTTTCCACCGACTCACGTGAGCTTGGCGCGGGCGACATATTCTTTGCAAAACTGGGTGAGCAGGACAATGGCCACCGCTTTTTGCCAGAGGTTGCGGCAGCCGGTATTTCTCTCGCAGTGGTCTCCGAGGCCAGGGCGGACCTAAAGCTAAATCAGATTTTGGTGGCTGACACCGTGATTGCACTGAGCCTCTTGGCTAAGTATGTTCTCGAGCGTCTGAGGCCCAATGGACTGAAGGTGCTGGGAGTCACGGGTTCGAATGGCAAAACTTCGACTAAGAACATGCTGGCCGCAATGCTGGCGGCCTCGGGTGAGACTCTCAGTCCTCAAGGCTCCTACAACAATGAGGTGGGGCTTCCGCTCACCGTCCTGAGGCTGTCGGAGTCCACAAAGTTTTTGGTTCTTGAGTATGGCGCGGCTGGCCTTGGGTCGATTGCCAATTTGGCCAGTTGGACCAAGCCGGATGTAGCGGCCGTACTCAAAGTCGGAATGGCACACGCTGGTCACTTTGGGGGAGTCGAGAACACGGCCAAGATTAAGGCCGAACTTTTGCAGTTCCAGCCAGAGGTTGCGGTTCTGAACCTTGATGACCCGGTGGTTTCTCAGTACACGGCTGAGGGTAGCGAGATTCTGGGATTCGGTTTTGATTCAGCTGCTGCGGTCCGGCTCATCCGTGCCGAGATAACGCTTGGGGGCACTCAGGTGAGTCTTGAGGTTGCGGGTCATCGCCACGAGGTGAATCTCAAGATTCTGGGGGAGCATCACGCCATGAATCTTGCAGCTGCCCTAGCTATGGCGATGGCCGTGGGTGTAGATGCGACTCGGGCCTTAGCCGCAGTGGCGCAGCTGGATTACCCAGAGCGCTGGCGCATGCAGCTCATGAAGTCGGAAGCTGGCTTTTTTGTGATAAACGATGCCTACAACGCCTCTCCCGAATCGATGCGGGCGGCCCTGCAAACCCTTGCGACGATTGGTCGACAGGGTCACCGCACAATTGCAGTGCTAGGACACATGGCGGAGTTGGGAGACTACTCGGTCGAAGCGCATGACCAGATTGGTCGGCTTGTGGTTCGCTACAACATCGATCATCTGTTCGCCGTGGGCGAGGGTTCCAAGTTGATCCACATGGGTGCCATGCAAGAGGGCAGCTGGGATGGGGAAAGTGAATATCACCCCACAATCAGCGAGGGTTTTGAAGCAATTTGTGAAAAGCTAACCGCAGGCGACGTCGTGCTGGTCAAGGCCAGCAACTCGACGGGGCTTAGATTCCTTGGAGATGATTTGGCGGGCATGAAGTGAGAGCGTTACTTGCAGCCGGTGGAATCTCCCTAGCCATCGCGCTCTTTGCCACCCCGGGCTTCATTGCAATCTTCCGCAAGCTGCAGTGGGGGCAGTTCATTCGAGACGACGGTCCAAAGGCACACCACACCAAGCGCGGCACGCCAACCATGGGCGGCATCGTCATTCTTTCGGCAGCTGTCATCGGCTACTTTGCCGGAAAGCTTCTCAATGGAGAAACTCCCTCGGCCTCGGCCCTACTGGTGATCTTCATGATGTTGGGACTGGGCTTAGTTGGTTTCATTGACGATTTTCTAAAGGTTCGCAAGCAGCAGAGTCTGGGTCTTAGCGGCTGGGCCAAGATTGCCGGCCAGGGCGTTATCGCCGCCATTTTTGCCGTGCTAGCGCTGCAGTTTCCCAACACCGATGGCTTGACGCCGGCTTCAACTTCGATCTCACTATTCCGAGACCTCCCAATCGATCTGTTCATCTGGGGCAGCGCTATTGGCATGGTGCTATTCGTTGGCTGGATTTATCTTTTGGTTGCCTCCGCATCAAATGGTGTGAACATCGCTGATGGCTTAGATGGACTGGCCTCCGGCAGCGCGATTTTTGCCATCGGTGCCTATGTAGTGATTGGTTTCTGGCAGTTCAACCAAAGCTGTCGCACTGTTACCGAAAACTTTGCAAGCTGCTACGAGGTTCGCGATCCACTCGACACTGCCGTAATTGCCGCAGCGATCGTGGGCGCTTGCCTGGGCTTTTTGTGGTGGAACACCGCACCGGCGCAGATATTCATGGGGGACACTGGTTCTCTTGGTTTGGGCGGAGCGCTTGCAGCCTTGGCCGTTGTTTCGAGAACCGAACTTTTGCTGGTGCTGATCGGCGGCATCTTCGTAATCGTCACCGGCTCGGTTGTGATTCAGCGAGCATTCTTCAAGCTCACCAAGTGGCGCACGGGTGTCGGCAAGCGTGTTTTCCTCATGTCGCCACTGCACCATCACTTCGAACTCAAGGGCTGGGCTGAGATCACGGTTGTGGTGCGGTTCTGGATTATTGCCGCACTCTGTGTCGTCGCCGGCATCGGCCTGTTCTACGTCGAATGGATCTACGGCATATGACCCTTCCAGCTAGCTGGCACGGTAGCTGGAGCGGCCTAAGCGCAGTTGTGCTGGGTTTGGGAAAGTCCGGCTTCTCCGTCGTAGACACTCTGATTGAGCTTGGCGCTAGCGTGACGGCCATCGCGAAAGAAGTAGATCCGCAGACCCTCGACTTGGCAGAACTCATTGGGGCGAACGTAATTCAGGGCGATGATCCCGGGCTGCTAGCAACGCTTTCGCAGAAGCCCGATTTCGCAATTGTTTCTCCGGGTTTCAAGCCCAGCCACCCGATGGTTCGAGAACTGGCTCACATGGGAGTGGAGCTATTTACCGACATAGATCTAGCCTGGGCGCTGCGCGACAAGACTGCGCGGGTCGCGAAGTGGCTGACCGTTACCGGAACCAACGGAAAAACCACGACGACCGAGCTTCTGGCCCACATGCTCAGAACGGGCGGGTTTCGAGCCGTTGAATGCGGAAACATCGGTAATCCAATTTTGGACATGATTCGAGACCCAGAGGGTTTTGACTACCTGGTAGTGGAACTCTCGTCCTTCCAGCTGCATTACAGCCACCCGGTCAGCGCTGAGGCCAGCGCCTTTTTGAACTTTGCTGAGGATCATCTCGACTGGCACGGCGGTGTCGACGATTACTTTGGCGCTAAGGCCAAGATTTTTAATCAGAGTGCTAAGGCCATCGTTTTCAACGAGGAGGACAAGCGCACTTTCGCAGCAGCTCAGCAGGCGGAGGTTCTCGAGGGAGCCAGGGGAGTGAGCTTCACGCTCGGAATCCCAGCTCCGTCCATGGTCGGCTACGTGGAGGAATTCTTAGTTGATAGAGCCTTCCTTGCGGAGCGCGCGGAGGCAGCCCTTGAGATTGCCGAGATTTCAGATTTGGAGCAAATTGGTGAGGTGACGCCTCAGGTGCGACAGAACGTAGCGGCAGCGACAGCCCTTGCTCGTGCAGTCGACCTTCCCCCCGCGGTCATCAAGCACGCCATCTCAACCTTCAAACTGTCTCCGCATCGCGTGCAATTCGTGGCGGAGCGCGCAGGCGTGCGCTACATCGACGACTCCAAAGCAACCAATGCTCACGCGGCAGCCGGTTCGATCTCCAGTTTTGACTCGGTTGTCTGGTTGGTGGGTGGGCTTCTAAAGGGTGTCGACGTGTCCCCACTACTGAAAATGTACGCGTCAAACCTCAAGGCAGCGGTAATCATCGGGGCTGACACTTCGGAGCTTGAGCGGCTTTTCTCCCAGCATCTGCCGTCCCTCCCACTTAGAGTCTTGACAGGTGAACCGATGTCTCAGGCGGTGAAGGTGGCGGCTGAAATGGCTAGTGCGGGCGATACGGTCTTGCTTGCTCCCGCCGCCGCCTCCATGGATCAATATCGCGACTATGCAGATCGCGGCACGCAGTTTCAACAGGCGGTAATGGAGTTAGATTCATGACCGATCTGAAGTCCGCTCTAAAGCCCAAGTTCAGGGCGCAATCCAAGCAGTTTTTCTTGCTACTGGGCCTGACCGTAGTGACCATGTCAATTGGTCTGGCGATGGTTGCATCCTCGAGCGCGGTCGACAGCTTCAAGCAAAGCGGTGACGCTGGTGCCTTGTTTTACCGGCAGCTGATGTATGCCGGCATTGGTCTGGTTGGTTTGGTAATTGCGTCGAATATGCCCATGGGCTTCTACAGACGATTTGGTTCAGTGTTGCTGCTCTCCACCTTGGGTCTCCAGGTAGCGACAGTTTTGTTCGGTGCAGATATCAACGGAAACCGAAACTGGCTGAGCCTGGGGCCCTTCAGCCTGCAGCCCTCGGAGTTCTTGAAACTGGCCATCGTGATTGCCTTCGCCTACTGGCTCTCACAACTGGGCGACGATCCCTTCCGAAATCGCCAGATCTGGCTTCGAGTACTGGTCTATTCAGCAATCGGACTAGTGCTGGTGGCAATTCTCGGAAGAGACCTCGGCACCGGCGTCGTAATGGCTGTAATGCTCGGATTCCTGTTCCTGTTTGCTGGAATGGCGTGGTCGGTGTGGTTATCGATCGCCTTCGGGGGGGCCGCGCTGGCCTTCGCACTTATTCAGGCCTCACCCTCGCGCCGCATCAGATTCGATGCCTGGCTCAACCCCGACACCGCAGACCCCATGGGCGTGCGCTGGCAGTTTGAGCACGGCACCTGGGCGCTGGCATCGGGCGGAATATTTGGCACTGGGCTGGGCCGATCAAAGCTGAAGTGGTCTTGGATTCCCGAGGTCGAAAACGACTTCATCTTCGCAATCATCGGCGAGGAGCTTGGCCTGGTTGGTGCTATGTTTGTGATTTTGCTGTTCTTCGCAATCGGCCTAACGATGTTCAGTATCGCCAAGAACCAGACCAGCCCCTTCAATCGCTATCTGGTGGTTGGCGTGATGCTGTGGGTTGTCATGCAGGCCTTTATCAACATCGCAGTGGTACTGGGACTACTGCCAGTGCTTGGAGTGCCACTTCCCCTAATTTCGGCCGGAGGCTCATCCCTGATTGCAACGCTGGGGGCCATCGGCTTGGTGCTTGCGGTGGAGCGCGATCGAGTCCTGCATCTCGGTCGCCGCTCGTGAGGTTCTTACTTGCCGGTGGTGGCACCGGCGGCCATGTCAATCCGTTATTGGCACTAGCACAGCTACTTCGCGCTGAGAACCATGAGGTGTTCGCGCTCGGAACGAAGGAGGGGCTTGAGGCACGCCTAGTTCCGGAGCGGGGGTTTGAGCTCCTCACCGTAGCAAGGCTTCCGCTGCCCCGAAAGCTCTCGCTTTCGTCGCTGCTGTTTCCATTTCGACTATTGGTAGAGGTTTTCAGGACGCTGGGATATTTCCGCAAGCACAAGATTGATGCGGTGGTTGGTTTCGGAGGCTACGCATCGCCACCGGCATACCTGGCAGCCTTTCTTTCCAGAAAGCCAATCGTGGTGCACGAGGCCAATGCAATTGCTGGCTTTGCGAACAAGCTGGGAGCCAAATTGGGCGGCACGGTGGCCGTTGCATTTCCCAATTCCAACCTCGGTGGAACGTTGACCGGTATGCCCATTCGGCAAGAGATAGTTGAATCGATTGCGGACTACGACAAGGGGCAGGCGCGTATCGAATTAGGTTTGGATCCGGTGCTACCAACCCTCTTGGTAACCGGAGGATCGCTGGGTGCCAAGCGAATCAACGAGACCATCCTCGAATCTCTGGACCAACTCCGAGCAGCGGGGATTCAGACCCTGCACATCGTCGGGGAGCGAGCGAATCTTCCCGAGGTCTCCGAGCCCGGGTATGTTCGGATGAACTACTGCACCCGCATGGATGCCGCGATTGCGGCAGCAAACCTGGCCGTATCGCGGGCCGGGTCATCAACTGTGAGTGAGTTTGCCGCCGCTGGTCTCCCTGCGGTTTTCGTTCCATACCCAGTGGGTAATGGGGAACAGCGATTGAATGCTATGAGTGTTGCCGAGGTCGGGGGAGCGCTAATCGTCTCGGACGCTGAATTCTCGGCCGATTACGTTGCCGAGAGGGTGATCCCAATCCTGTCCCATGCCAGCACCATGAAATCGATGGCGGCGGCCAGTAAGTCGGTTGGAATCCCAGACGCCACGCAGTTGCTGAGGGACTTGGTGATGCGGACAGTGGATACTAGAGCCCGTGATTAAACCCGACTACACCCAGCCCATTCCAAGCGATATGGGCACCGTTCACTTCATTGGAATTGGTGGATCGGGCATGAGCGGCATCGCTCGCCTGGTAATCGGAATGGGTCACAGGGTCACCGGTTCTGACGTTCGGGATAGCCCGAATATTGGTCAGCTTCGGGAATTGGGCGCCGCAATCCACATCGGCCACGACGCCTCCAAGCTCGGCACCCCAGACACCGTTGTGGTGACTTCGGCATTGTGGCCCCACAACCCAGAGCTTCTCGAGGCCCAATCCAGAGGATTGCCCATCCTGCACCGTTCGGCACTGCTGGCTCACCTTGCATCCAGGGGAAAGCTCATTTCCGTTGCGGGAGCTCATGGCAAGACCACCTCAACCGGCATGGTTATTACCGCTCTCCATGAGCTTGGAGCGGATCCCAGTTTTGTCAATGGCGGTGTGATTCAAGCATTTGGAGCATCCAGCGGGTTTGGTGCTGGGCAGCACTTTGTGATTGAGGCCGACGAGTCTGACAGCTCATTCCTGCACTACGCGACCGCGGTTGCCGTGATCACCAACGTGGATCCCGACCACTTGGACCACTTTGGCTCCCTCGAGGCTTTCCAGGCGGAATTTGCCAAGTTTGCCGATGCCGCAACTGAATTGGTTGTTATTTCCAGCGATGATGCTGGCGCAGTTGCCGTTACCAAGCTTCTCTCACACCCCCGCGTCATGACCTTTGGCGAGAGTCACACCGCCGATGTGCGAGTTGTGGAGCTTGATGCCTCGGGTCCGCAGGTTAGTTTTTCTCTGGAGTACCAGTCTCAGCGTGCCGAGCTAACTCTCTCGATTGCCGGAGGGCACAATGCTTTGAATGCCGCGGGCGCGGTCTGCACCCTGGTTGGCCTTGGGTTTGACTTCGTAGCAGTTTGCACTGCAGTTACCCGATTTGCGGGCACCGAGCGGCGCTTCCAGCTCCATGGTGAGCGTTCGGGAGTCTGTGTCTACGACGACTTTGCTCACCACCCAACCGAGGTTGCAGCGGCTCTGAAGGGTGCTCGTGCGGTGGTTGGGAATGGAAGGCTAATCACGGTTTTCCAGCCACACCTCTATAGCCGGACTCGAATCTTCGCTCAGGAGTTCGCAGAGGCTTTGGAACTTAGCGACGAGGTCGTCATCACTGACGTCTATGCCGCTCGGGAGGACCCCGAACCAGGGGTCACCGGAGCCACAATAAGTTCACGTTTTGCCGATAGCGCAAAGGTGCACTACGTCGAGCGATGGGAGGACACTGCAGCCATCGCGGCGAGTTTGGCCAAGCCGGGAGACTTTGTAATCACGATGGGCTGCGGGGATATTTATCGCATGGTTCCTGAGCTTCTAGGTGCTCTGGAGCAAGCTTGAAAAGGCCCGAACGCGAGATTCTGGGCCAGGAAAAGAAGCGGCTAAAGCGCACTGCGAAAAAGCCGGTCAAAAACTCTCTCGGCCCCTTCGCCATCTGGGGTCGTTTCCTGCTGGTATTTGGCCCGCTGACGCTGGGCGGGGTCATTTTGGCAAGTTTTTTCACTCCAATGTTTGCCATTCAAGATATCGAGGTAACAGGGACCGAGCGGCTCGAGAAGGCGAAACTTGAAAGCTCCCTGGTTCAGTTCATGGATCGCCCGCTGACCACCGTTGGCGAGGCGGAACTGGCCGAGGTTCTCGGGAAGTTTCCGCTGATTGAAACCTTCACGTTCCAGGCTGAGCCACCTCACACCCTCAAGATCAAGGTCAGGGAACGCCAACCCGTCGTGGTTTTGGTCAAGGGCGGAAAGAACTATCTCTACGACGCAGCTGGCATTCAGATAGCTGAGGCTGAGGACACCAAGACCTACCCCTTCTTGGTCCTTATTGGGGATCCCTCTAATAATCCAAGATTTGATGCCGCAATAGAGCTATTGCTCTCGCTCCCGCAAGCCACTTATCAGCAGATTTTCTCAATCGAGGTGACTCCGCAGCTCACTTCAAGAATGGTGCTCAGGGATAGCAATACCGAGGTGCTCTGGGGTGATGCTTCCGACTCGATTTTGAAGGCAAAGGTTCTTGATTCACTGATTGCGACCGGGGTTGAGGATGGCGTGCTGATTGACGTCTCCTCACCCAACGCCCCGGTGGTCACCTACCCCAATTTCTAGTTCACCTTTTGTTTACGACACGCCCACAGCCCTCAGGGTTCAGGCCCTGATTAGCGCCTACCTTCATGGCGCAATTTGAATATCCTGAAAAATGCTAAGCCTCAGCCTTAGCTTTAGGGTTTTCTACTAGGAGGCAACAGGTGTCACAGCCAAACTATCAAGCAGTAATCAAGGTCGTCGGAGTTGGCGGTGGCGGCGTGAATGCGTTGAACCGCATGATCGCCTCCGGCTTGCACGGAGTCGAGTTTGTCGCGATAAACACCGACGCTCAGGCTCTTTTGATGTCGGATGCCGACGTCAAATTGGACATTGGACGTGACATAACCCGTGGACTCGGGGCTGGAGCTGACCCAGAGGTGGGTCGCCGCGCCGCGCAAGAGCACGAGGCTGAGATTGAGTCGGCTCTGAAGGGTGCCGACATGGTTTTCGTAACCGCTGGTGAGGGTGGAGGCACCGGAACCGGTGGAGCGCCCGTGGTGGCGCAGATCGCAAAGCGCCTGGGTGCGCTAACTGTGGGTGTCGTAACCCGCCCATTCAACTTCGAGGGTAAGCGTCGCGCCGTTCAGGCAGATGAGGGCATCAAGGCGTTGAGGGCCGAGGTGGACACCCTGATCGTGGTCCCAAACCAGCGACTACTGGAGATGAGCAACAAGAAGATCTCAGCTCTCGAAGCCTTTATGACTGCGGACGACGTGCTTCGCGCCGGCGTGCAGGGCATTAGCGATCTAATCGTGGTTCCAGGACTCATCAACCTTGACTTCAACGACGTGAAGTCAGTTATGCAGGGAGCGGGAAGTGCTCTGATGGGCATCGGAACCGCAAAGGGTGAGGACCGCGCGGTCCGCGCGGCCGAGATCGCGGTGTCTTCTCCTCTGCTAGAGGCCACCATCGAGGGCGCTCACGGCGTTCTGCTCTTGGTTCAGGGTGCATCCGACCTGGGTCTACACGAGATTGATGACGCAGCTCGCTTGGTTCAGGAAGCGGTTCACCCAGAAGCCAACATCATCTTTGGTGCCACTATCGAGGACACCCTTGGTGACGAGGTTCGAATCACCGTTATCGCGGCTGGTTTTGACGGCGGCGAGCCAAAGTACCGCAAGTTTGAGGCCTCGGTTGCCGCGTCGGCGGCCCTAGCCTCGGCTGAGGCCACCGCTTTGGATGCTCACGTGGCCGATGAGGTCGCAGAGCTCGTCAGCGAGTCCGAGGTTGCTCCCGAGTCTCTCGATGCGCCAGCATTCGAGTTTGCTCAGGCTAAGCCTCAGGCGGCTGAGCAGACTCCTGGCAGCTTCGGTGACGACCTGGATCTGCCTGAATTCTTCCGCTAATGTCCCTGGCCGAGCGTTATAACTCGGTTCTGGAGCGGATCCGCGAGGCTGCCAAGAAGTCGGGGCGAGCCCGATCCGATGTGGAATTGGTCGTAATCACCAAGATGCACTCGGTGGCGGTTCCCTTCGAGCTGTACCAGCTAGGCCACCGGGTCTTTGGTGAAAATAAGGACCAAGAGGCCCGGCCAAAATCTCAGGAACTTGCCGAGCTCGGAGCTAGCGATGCCCATTGGCATTTCGTCGGTCAATTGCAGTCCAACAAGGTGAAGAGCGTCCTGAGCTACGCGAGCTCGATTCACTCGATCGACAGACCCTCGTTGGTAAAGGAGCTGCGAAAGCAACTCGATAACCATGACCGATCGATCACTGGGTTTATCGAGCTAAACCTGACCGAGGACCCGGGTCGTGGGGGAGTGCTTCCGGAGAACATCACCGAACTTGCCGAGCAGCTGATGGAAATACCCAAGCTGGAAATCCTGGGGGTCATGGCGGTTGCCGGTTTGGGGGTCGACCCAAGGATTGATTTCGAACGAGCAATCAAGGCAGGGGAGACACTCTTGGCCACCATGCCAGGCGCAACACAACTGTCCCTGGGGATGAGTGAAGACTTCGAAGTTGCAATTGAGATGGGCGCGACACACGTTCGGATTGGCAGCGCAATCACAGGCCCCAGGCCAAACACGGCCTAGTCTGTAAGGCAAAAGGAGTAGCAATGGGTGTAGCGAATTCGGTCATGTCATTTTTCGGCTTCGGCTCTTCAGAATCCGAGACCTCTCAGGCCCCGAAGCCCCGTGCCTCAGCCCCGAGACCAAGGCGCTCCTCTGACATGTCAGAGATTGTCACCCTCGACCCGCAGAGTTACGCGGATGCCAAAGAGGTTGCCGCGAACTTCCGCGCGGGTGTGCCTGTAATTATCAACATTGGTGGCATGAGCGAAAGCGATGCCAAGCGCATGCTCGACTTCATGCTTGGCCTCAAAGAGGGTCTTGAGGGTCACCTTCGACGCGTGACTCCTAAGGTTTTCCTGCTGAGCCCGACAAACGTTGCCGTTACAGACGCCGACAGTGTCCAGGATGAACCTGAAGACTTGATGGCTTAGGTCATGACCCTAGTCGGACAGATTCTGGGTTTTGCTCTCCAGATCTTTTTCTACCTAATGATTGCCCGATTTATTGCGGAGCTGGTGATGAGTTTCAATCGTTCGTGGCGCCCAAGCGGTTTGCTGTTGCCGATTTTGGACATTACCTACTCGATTACGGATCCGCCGTTGAAATTTGTCCGACGCTTTGTTCCGCCCATACAACTCGGGGGAATTTCGTTGGATTTGGCCTGGACGATTGTCCTATTTGGTGTTTTGATTTTGCAGGGCTTTGCCAGAGCACTCTAAGTGTGAATAACATAGTCCGAAGCACTTAGCCAAAAATCAGAGAGGTGCACGATGGCGTTGACGCCCGTAGAGATTCTGAGCAAGAGATTTCAGACCACAAAGTTTCGCGATGGTTATGACCAGGACGAGGTTGACGACTTCCTAGATGCGGTTGTTCTAGAGATGCGCAGGCTGATTGCCGAGAACGAGGACTTGCGAGCAGGCGCCGGAGTTTCCTCAGGCCAGCTCGAGAAGGCAGCCGTTCCTGAGTACCAAGCCACGCCAGAGCCAGTGTTTGGAGCATCGGTTGAGACCACCGATGCCTCGCGCAGCATTATCGAGCTCGCCCAGAAGCTGCATGCCGACCACGTTCGAGATGGCCAGCTAAAGCGCGACAAGCTTGTTCGCGAAGGTCAGGAGCAGGCAGCCCGACTAGTTCGCGATGCAGAGGCTCAGGCACGCGAGGTGTTGGGTCAGCTCGAGATCAACCGCCGTGCAGTGGAGCAGACCATCGATGAACTGAAGCACTTCGAGTCTGACTACCGAGGCAGACTGCGCGACTACATCGAGGACCAGCTGGAAACTCTCATCCGCGAGGATGGCTACCAGGCCGAAGCTGAGGCTCTAAGCAGCGTTACGGGTTCGTTCGTGACGATTCCAGAGCCAGTCTCTGCTGTCGAAGAGCTTGAGGAAGAACTTGAGGACGAGCTCGAGGACGAGACTCTAGCCGAGGGTGAAGAGCGCAAGTAGTTCGGTTGGGCGAAGATTACTCTTTGCCGCAACCGCGCTGATCGCACTGGTACTTGACCAGGTCACCAAGGCGTTGGCTGAGACCTACCTTCCATCCGGTTCGATTTCTGTCATTGGTGATTTACTTAGGTTCACCCTCGCCTACAACAAAGGCGCAGCATTTTCTTTGGGCTTTGGGGCAACCTGGATTCTCACCCTGATTTCCTCCATCGCGATTGTCGCCCTGCTGATCTATGGGCCGAGAGTCAAAACCATGGACTGGGCTCTGATTGCTGGTTTTGTTCTTGGTGGGGCAGCGGGCAATTGGATCGACCGCATGTTTCGTGAGCCCGAGCTATTCAATGGTCACGTGGTCGATTTCATTCAAATCCCATTCAACTTTCCAATCTTCAATCTCGCGGACTCCTTTCTGGTAATCGGTGTTTCGCTTGCAGTGCTGCGGACAGCGCTAGGGGATGAAATTGGGGGCGGGCGTGCCAAGTAAGTTTCTGCCAGTGCCCGAATCTTTGGCGGGGGAGCGCTGTGACAATGGCATCGCCAAAATGCTTGGGATATCGAGAACCAAGGCCCAAGAGCTCATTTCTGAGGGGTTAGTCAAGCAAGACAACCAAGTAGTGGGCAAGTCAGACCGGCTAAACCCAGATGCAATCGTGGAGGTTGAGCTCCTTGAGGGACCGCCGCCACTCGAGGTCCGGGCCGAGGATGTTTCAGAGTTGGGCATCGTGTTCGAGGATGAGCACATCGTTGTCATCAACAAGCCCGCCGGAGTCGTCTCTCACCCCTCACTGGGATTTGAGGGTCCGAGTGTGCCGGGCGTGCTGCTTGCCAGAGGCGTTCAATTGGCCACCTCAGGCGCTCAGGAGCGCCAGGGTATCGTTCAGCGACTCGATGTTGGGACCAGCGGCCTGATGGTCTTAGCAAAGGGCGAGCGAGCATATTCAGTGCTGAAGCAAGCTTTCAGAGATCGCTCGGTGAGGAAGACCTATCACGCACTCTGTCAGGGGCATCCTGATCCTGCCGAGGGAACAATTGACACCCCAATTGCGCGCAGCCAGAAGCACGACTACAAGTTCACGATTTCGGAGGATGGCAAGAATGCCGTCACCCATTACAAGACCCTCGAAATGCTGCCGGCAGCAGCCCTTATGGAGATTGGCTTAGAAACCGGTCGCACGCATCAGATTAGAGTCCACTTTTCCCACTTCAGGCACCCTCTGGTTGGGGACCCGCTTTACGGAGCTGACCCAACCTTGGCAGCCAAGCTCGGTCTGGACCGGCAGTGGCTGCATGCTAAAAAACTAGGTTTCCAGCACCCGATTTCTCAGGACTATGTTGAATTTGAGTCGGATTACCCAGGGGATCTTCAACTCGCCCTAGAGCAGCTCCGCGATGGTGGGCTGGGGCTTTAGCATTTATCCCCTAAGGAAGGTGAAGCGTGTCTGATAAGTCGTTCGTTCACCTTCACAACCACACCGAATATTCAATGCTGGATGGCGCTGCCCGAATCAAGCAGTTGGTTTCCAAGGCTGCCGATATGGGCATGCCTGCCATCGCCATGACTGATCATGGCAACACCCACGGTGCCTACGAGTTCTGGAAGCAATCCAATGACGCCGGAATCAAACCAATCATTGGGATCGAGGCTTACGTTGCTCCCGAGTCGAGGTTGCTGAAGCAGAAGGTGCGCTGGGGTGATGGTGGCGATGATGATGTTTCGGGTGGTGGTGCATACAGCCACATCACCATGTGGTCGACCGACAATGCCTCGATGCAGAACCTGTTCCGGCTCTCCTCCGAAGGGTATCTCTCGGGCTATTACTTCAAGCCCCGAATTGATCGTGAGCTACTGAGTAAATACGGCAAGGGTCTGATAGCCACCACCGGCTGTCCTGGTGGCGAGGTGCAGACCCGCTTGCGCATGGGTCAGTATGACGAGGCAGTGAGAACAGCTGCCGAGTTCCGGGATATTTTCGGCGCTGGTAACTACTTCGTCGAGGTGATGGATCACGCTCTGGCAATCGAGAAGCGGGTGCGCGATGACCTGCTCCGGCTAGCCAAAGACTTAGGTCTACCGCTGGTCGGAACCAACGACTTGCACTACACCAACCAGGAAGACGCCACCGCGCATGATGCTTTGCTGTGCGTGCAGGTGGGTAGCAACCTCAATGACCCGAACCGCTTCCGATTTGAATCACAGGAGTATTACCTGAAGTCGCCCAAGCAAATGCGCGAACTCTTCAGCGAAATTCCTGAGGCTGCCGACAACACGCTTCTCATCGCCGAGAGATGCGAGATCAGCTTCGAAAAGCGTGACCTGATGCCCAGGTTCCCAGTTCCCGAGGGCCAAACCGAGGCCCAGTTGTTTGAGAAGGAAGTCTGGGAGGGCATGGCCAGGCGCTTCCCTCAGGGTTACTCTGAGAAACACAGGGAGCAGGCCGCATACGAAATCGAAGTCATCATCAAGATGGGGTTCCCCGGATACTTCCTGGTCGTCTCGGACTTCATCCGCTGGGCGCGAGAGCAGGGAATCCGAGTTGGTCCGGGTCGCGGATCAGCTGCCGGTTCAATCGCCTCCTATGCGCTTGGCATCACCGAGCTTGATCCACTTGAGCATGACCTGATCTTTGAGCGTTTTTTGAACCCAGAGCGCCTCTCGATGCCAGATATCGATGTTGACTTTGACGACCGTCGCAGGCCCGAGGTTATTCGCTATGTGACGGACAAGTATGGCGAAGACCGAGTTGCGCAGATCGTGACCTTTGGAACTATCAAGGCCAAGCAAGCGCTCAAAGACGCGGCGAGAGTTTTGGCCATGCCATACGCGGTTGGCGAGAAGCTAACCAAGGCGATGCCAGCCATGGTTCTAGGTCGTGACGTCTCGCTGGATGATGTTGTGAACGAGAGCTCTGAGCGCTACTCCGAGGCTGCCGAGTTTAGGGACCTGATCAACAATGATCCAGAGAGCGCTCAGGTCTTTGAACTGGCTCAGGGCCTTGAATCCTTGAAGAGGCAGTGGGGTGTTCACGCTGCAGGTGTGATCATGTCAGCTGAGCCGCTGATGGACGTAATTCCAATCATGAAGCGCGAGGAGGATGGGGCAATCATCACCCAGTTTGACCAACCTCCCTGTGAGGAGCTTGGTCTTCTAAAGATGGACTTCTTAGGGCTTCGAAACCTCACGGTTATTGACGATGCTTTGGAAAACATAAAGAACAACCGCGGAGAGGTTGTCGTGCTCGAGGAGCTCGATCTCAACTCAGATCAAAACACCTTTGAACTGCTGTCGCGAGGTGACACGCTTGGAGTTTTCCAGCTCGATAGTGACAACATGAGGTCGCTTTTGAGAATGCTGAAGCCAACCGAGTTTGAGCACATTTCGGCCGTGATTGCCCTGTACCGTCCAGGTCCGATGGGAATGAACTCCCACACCAACTACGCGCAGCGCAAGAACGGGCTGCAGCAGTCCGAGGGCGTTCACCCAGAGCTTATGGAGCCGTTGCGCGAGATTCTGGATCCGACCTACGGCCTCATCGTTTATCAAGAGCAGGTAATGGCCGCGGCACAGCGAGTTGCCGGTTACACCCTCGGCCAAGCCGACCTGCTGCGCAGAGCCATGGGTAAGAAGAAACCCGAAGAGCTTGACAAGCAGTACGAAATTTTCCAGAAGGGCATGCTCGATAACGGCTACTCCGAAGCCGCTGTCAAGGCGCTCTGGGACACCCTCCTGCCATTCGCGGACTATGCCTTCAACAAAGCTCACTCCGCTGGATACGGCGTGCTGTCCTACTGGACTGGCTTCCTTAAGGCTAACTATCCTGCTGAATACATGGCAGCCCTGTTGACCTCAGTGGGCGACTCAAAAGACAAGCTTGCGATCTACCTAAACGAGTGTCGCCGAATGGGCATCCAGGTCTTGCCTCCCGACGTGAATGAATCAATCGGGGTCTTTGCGGCCGTGGGAGAGGATATTCGCTTTGGCCTGGGAGCAGTCAGAAATGTTGGCCACAATGTCGTTTCCTCAATCATCGAGGCGAGAAGTGTTGAACAGTTCAAGAGTTTTGATGATTACCTGACCAGAGTTTCCCAGCAAGCCAGCACTAAGCGCGTGGTCGAATCTCTAATCAAGGCTGGAGCTTTCGACTCGCTCGGTCACACCAGACGCTCGCTGGTCGCGATTCACGAAGAGGCCATAGAGGCAAGCGCGTCGAAGAAGAAGCAAGCCGCAAGCGGCCAGATGGATCTCTTTGGGTCACTAATGGAAGACGACCCTTCGGTGGTGACAGTTCCAGACCTACCGGAGTGGACCAAGCGTGACCTGTTGGCTCACGAGCGGGAAATGCTGGGCCTCTACGTGTCTGACCACCCGCTCGCGGGTCAAGAGGCAGTGCTCATGCGCCACAGTGACATGGGAACGCTTGCTCTCAAGGAGGGCAGCATTGAAGACGGTGAGACGGTCACGCTCGCTGGACTGATCACCCAGGTTCAGCACAAGGTTGCCCGGTCATCCGGAAATCAGTATGGGCAAGTTAGCCTTGAGGACTTCTCGGGAGAGATAACCGTGATGTTCATGGGAAAGACCTACCTTGAGAACCGGGACAAGCTCCAGACGGATCTCACGGTTAGTGTCCGGGGCAGAGTCTCCCGTCGAGATGAGGACATGACTCTGCAGGCCTACTCAATCGATGTTTTGGATGCTGGTCGCGAAAACGGCGGAGTTTTGAAGCTCAGCATGCCGGAGAACATGGCAAACAAGACCAACCTCACCAAGCTGCAGAGCATTCTCGATAAGTACCCGGGTCCGTGTGAGGTGCAGGTGAAGCTAGTGTCTGCGACGCCAAAGCACTTCATGCTTCAGCAGCGAGTGAATATTGGTCACGACCTCTTTGGAGAGCTCAAAGCTTTACTGGGGCCTGACGCCGTTAGTTAGGAATTGTCCTTCAGCCGAAGTCCCAGGGTGTGGTAACCGCGCTGGAAGTAGACCAGGGGCTCCGTGGCGTTCCTAAAGTTTTGAGCGCTAATTGCGTCGAGTACCACCATGGCATTCGCTTCAATCTCGGTGCGAGAGCGAACCTTGGCGATCAGAACCGATGGCACCTGAGTGAAAACAGGCAAACCATCCTCGGTGAGAGAGAACTCGACTTCAGTGAAACGTTGCTCCTTCGAGGCGGCCATCTTCTCCGCCAGCCACAGCGTCCCGGCATCCAGGGTGTGGATGGCAACTAGTGCGCCTGGGCAAATGTGCGGATAGCTCGATGAACCCTGGGCGATGTTGAGCGAGACCAGCGGAGGGTTTGAACCCAGTGAGGTTACCGAAGAGGCTGTAAAGCCGATTGGTTCGCCATCGGCGGTTGCGGAAGTCACCACCGTGATTCCGGAGGCGTGGTTGCGAAAAACTGATTTCAGGGCCTCAGAGCCCAGCAGGTCGAAGCTTAGGGAATTGTCATTCATCTCCCGATAAGGTTAGGGCATCCAAATCATCGAAGGCAGGTATAGCGTGCGGAAACTCACTTTGCCTGCCAATTTGCAAGCGACAGAGGTCAACCAGCTGATCCCTCGAGCCAGCGTCAGCATCGAGAGCGTGAGTCAAGCTGTGGAAGCTCTCATTGGCGAGGTGCGCAGCAATCCACTGCAGGCTCTTCAGCAGCACGCGCAGAAGTTCGACGGCGTAGTCCCTGAGCACTTTCGAGTCCCAGCCTCAGCGCTTGAGGCAGCCCTTTCCGAACTAGAGCCAGGACTCAGATCAGCCATCGAAGAGGCAATTTCGAGAGTCAGAAGAATTTCTAAGGCAACACTTCCAATGGACACCACCACCCTGCTAGCCGAAGGGGCAGAAGTTTCTCAGGTATTTGTGCCGGTTGACTCGGTGGGTTTGTATGTGCCCGGTGGCAAGGCCGTGTATCCGTCCAGTGTGATTATGAACGCTGTGCCAGCTCAGGTTGCCAAGGTGCCAAGAATTGCGGTTTGTTCTCCGGCTCAAAAAGACAACGGCGGCCTACCAAATCAGTCCATTTTGGCAACGTGCGCGCTGCTCGGCCTCGAGGAGGTCTACGCCATAGGGGGAGCTTCCGCGATTGCAGCCTTTGCGTATGGGGTGCCAGAGATTGGGATGGAACCGGTTCGTCTGGTCACTGGACCTGGAAACATTTTTGTCGCGGCTGCAAAGCGCGCCCTTCGAGGCGTCATTGGCATTGACTCGGAGGCTGGTCCGACCGAGATCCTGATCATCGCCGACGCGGCTGCGAAGCCGAGCTTGGTGGCCGCAGATTTGATCTCACAAGCTGAGCACGATGAAAATGCTGCGGCGGTCTTGGTCACCGATAGCGCCGAACTTATTGAGCGGGTGCAGGCCGAACTTGAAAGGCAAGTCCCACTTGCAAGCAACAGAGCGAGAATTGAAGCAGCTCTGCAAGGGGAGCAGTCTGCGCTGGTCTTGGCTGCCTCAATGGCTCAGGCCGTGATGGTTGCCAATGAGTACGCCACCGAGCACCTTGAGATTCACACCAGCAATGCGGTTGAGGTTGCCCAGCAAATTCTCAACGCGGGAGCTGTATTTATCGGGGAATACTCACCGGTGAGCCTCGGCGACTACATGGCCGGATCGAACCACGTACTACCAACCTCCGAGCAAGCGAAGTTTGGACCCGGTCTTGGAGTTCACACTTTCCTGAGGCCTCAGCAGCGCATTCACTACAGCAAGCAAGCGCTCCGAGAAATCTGCGACTTGGTTGATAGATTTGCTATTGCCGAGGGCCTATCCGCCCACGGAACTGCCGCCAAGATTAGGTTCGAGGACTAGTGCACTGTCCATTTTGTAGAAACTCGGATTCGCGAGTAATCGATTCGCGCACCTCGGACGATGGCTCTTCAATTAGGCGTCGCAGGCAGTGCCCAGAGTGCCAAAAACGATTCACCACGATTGAAACAGCAAGCCTCATGGTCACAAAGCGAAGCGGAGTGACCGAGCCATTCTCTAGGGACAAGATTGTTTCTGGTGTTCGCAAGGCCTGCCAGGGTCGCCCAGTCACCGATGCTGACCTAGCGCTGCTTGCACAGCAGGTTGAAGAGGCCTTACGCTCCACAGGTGCTGCCACGATAGAGGCCCAGGATATCGGCCTCTCGATTCTCGAGCCACTGAGAAACCTTGACCACGTGGCGTATATGAGATTTGCCAGCGTTTACCAAGCATGGGATTCACTTGAGGATTTCACCGCTGCAATAGAAGATCTCCGAGGCTAGCTCGGGATGCTCTATCGCCTGATTTTCAACCTCGTTTTCAAGCGAATGAACCCCGAATTCGCCCATGAATTTGTGGTTTTTGGGCTAAAAATGCTCTCTGCCCTCGGTCTACTACGACCCAGAAAGCCCTCGTCAAGTGTTGAAGTTATGGGGCTCGACTTTGAGAATCGCTTCGGAATGGCGGCCGGATTCGACAAGAACGCCGAGCTAATTCGGCCTTTACACGCACTTGGTTTTTCCCATGTGGAGATTGGAACCGTCACTCGCCGAGCGCAACCCGGAAATCCAAAACCGAGAATGTTCAGACTTCCCGAGGCTAACTCACTAATCAACCGCATGGGCTTCAACAACGAGGGTGCGGATGAGGTTGCGCAGCGCATTCGCAAACTTCGGTCCTCCAGCGAGCACCTGCCGATAATCGGCATCAACATCGGAAAGAACAAGGACACCCCGGCCGAGTCGGCAGCCTCCGATTATGGCTACTGCACTGAACTTTTGGCGCCTTTGGCTGACTACCTGGTTGTGAACGTTTCATCTCCAAACACTCCAGGCTTGAGAGACCTTCAACAGGTGGAGTCACTTCGCCCCATCCTGCAGGCTGTCAAGGCTGCCTCGAGTCAGAAGCCGGTTTTGGTAAAGATAGCTCCCGATTTGTCCGACGATGATGTTCTCTCGGTCTGTGATCTTGTGAAGGAACTGCAGTTGCAGGGTGTGGTTGCGACTAACACCACGATCACCCGGGACTCTGTAGCCGGTCAGCGCCACTCGAATGAGGCTGGGGGCCTAAGTGGCCCTGTCCTTCTGCCCAGATCCCTCAGCGTAGTCAGGATGGTCCGGGACCAACTCGGTCCTGACAAGACCGTGATCGGTGTTGGCGGGGTGAGTACTCGGGAAGACTATCTTGAGATGCTCAAAGCCGGCGCCGACCTAGTTCAGGCCTATACCGGCTTTGTCTACGGCGGGCCGCTATGGCCTCGCCGAGTTGCGAGCTAGCAGGGACGAGTCTCGGGACTCTTGTTCAGCGTCGGATCGGTGATGATGCTGCCCGCAAGAACCTGATCAACCTTGGCCATTATCTCTGCAGGAATCTTCTTGCCAGCGGCGGCGATGTTGGATGAAATTTGGTCAGGTCGCGAAGCTCCCACGATCGCGGCCGAGACATTTGAGTTTTGCAACACCCAAGCAAGCGCGAACTGAGCCATTGTTAGGTCGAGCTCGTCTGCCAGTGGCTTTAGGTTCTGCACCTTCGTCAGCACCTCGTCCGACATGAACTTTTCAATAATGCTTGCCATGGTTGGGTCCGCGGCTCTTGAGCCTTCAGGAGCCGGTTGGCCGGGGAGGTATTTGCCGGTCAGCACGCCCTGCGCCATCGGAGACCAAACGATCTGGCCAAGCCCTAGTTCTTTAGAGGTGGGAATGACCTGTTCCTCGATAACTCTCCAAAGCATTGAGTACTGGGGCTGGTTGGATACGAGTCTGTAGCCCATTTGGGAGGCGAGTGCCTGACCCGCCCTGATCTGCTCCGCGTTCCATTCAGAGACTCCGACATAGAGAACCTTGCCCATCTTCACGAGGTCAGCAAAGGCCTGCATGGTCTCTTCGAGCGGCGTCTCATAGTCAAATCGGTGTGCTTGGTAGAGATCGACGTAGTCGGTCTGCAAGCGCTTCAGGGAGCCGTTGATTGACTCGAAAATGTGCTTTCTAGAAAGACCGCAATCATTAGGACCCTTCTCGGCCACCGGCCAATAGACCTTGGTCAGGATCTCGATTCCCTCGCGGCGCAGTCCCTTTAGGGCATTGCCCAGAACAATCTCTGCCGCTTGGTTGGCGTAGGCATCTGCGGTGTCATAAGTCGTAATGCCACCCTCCAGAGCAGCGTGCACAGTCTTGATTGCCTGGTCATCGGCAACCTGCGAGGCGTGAGTGAGCCAGTTCCCATAGATCAGCTCCGAAACCTTTAGGCCAGAGTTGCCGAGGTAGCGAAATTCCATGATTCTTCCTTACTTCTATAGGTCTTCCAAACGCGTGAAGCGCTTGGCCTGTGGCTTTGGAATACGCAGTGAGCGCATTTGAATCGAACGCATGGCGGCATACCAAGCGATGCCGCTTTCAAGCTTGTCTTCGCCAAACTTTTGCTTGATCTTTTTCTTGGCAGCGCGGCCAACGACATAGGCATCGACACCAACTACGGCAAAGATGCCCCACATGCCAAACAGTGAGAACAGCTGGAGTTCGTATGAGTCGATAAAGGTGGTCAGGACCACTACAAAAAGTAGAGGGAGAACGAGTTCACCAGCGGTAAAGCGAGCGTCAACCACGTCTCGGGCCAAGCGACGCTGAGGACCCTTATCTCTGATTGTTAGGTAGCGCTCGTCACCGGCCATCATGCCATCGCGGGCTCGCTGTCGCTCCTCGCGAATTTTTGCCTTCTGTGCTTCCTTGGCTTCTTTGCTGCGATCGCCAACAATGGGCTTCTTGCGGGCCTGTTGCTGCTGCTTTCGCGGGGGAGTGGGGCGACCTTTTCCGGTCGATTGCTCGTTGGTATCTGACATCTTTTCCTTCTAGAAATTGCCATTAGATTAGCTGGCATGTCATTTCAGTCTGCGCACCTAAGCGACGCACTAGTTGAACCTACCAAGCATTTCGTTGATTCCATATTCCCCGCAGCTTTGGGAACCCTGGGCCAACTGGTGAAAATACCGGGGATAGCCTGGGAAAGCTTTGACGCTAAAGAGTTGGAGAACTCCGCTCTGGCGGTCAAGGCAGAGCTCGATGCCCTTGAGTTTTTTGACTTTGTTGAGATTCGCCGCGCAGCGAAGCCATCCGGTCAGATGGGGGCACCTGCCGTTCTCGCACGCAGGGCAGGGAAGTCCAGTGCGCCGCATGTTTTGCTCTATGCGCACCACGATGTGCAGCCCCCGGGCGATGAGGGACTTTGGGACACGAAGCCCTTCGAGGCAACGCTGGTGGGGGAGAGGCTATTTGGCCGCGGAGCATCAGATGACAAGGCGGGAATCATTACCCATCTTTACTCGCTCAAGGCTCTGGTTGCGCTAGCGCAGGAAGTCAACATCGGGGTCACCGTGTTTATCGAGGGTGAGGAGGAGGCCGGCTCAGAGTCGTTCCAGAACTTCCTGCACGATAACAAGGCCGATCTCGAGGCCGATCTAATAGTTGTGGCGGATAGTGGCAACTGGTCTATCGAGACCCCTGCGCTCACTACTTCGCTTCGAGGGATGGTCTCGCAAGTTTTGACAGTCAGAACCCTGGATCACGCTCTGCACTCGGGCATGTTCGGCGGACCCTTGCCTGACGCGATGACAGCCATGGTCAGATTGCTTTCAACTCTCAACGATGCCGAGGGCTCGGTTGCCATCAAGGGCCTGAAGTCGGTAGCGGTTGCAGGACCTGACTTCAGTGACGCCGAGTTCCGAGCATTAGCCGGATTGATGCCAGGGGTTGAGAGGATAGGAACCAAGCCATTGACCCAGCAAATCTGGGGAGAACCAGCCGTGACAGTCATCGGAATCGATGCTCCAACCGTCGCACTTTCATCGAATACAGCGCAGCCCAGCGTCAGCGCCAAGATTTCTCTTCGATTGGCTCCAAATCAGGATCCCACTGAGGGCCTGAGCGCGCTTCAGAATCACCTTCGCGAGCATGTGCCATTTGGGGCCGAACTGATCCTCGGGGCCACTGAATCAGGCCCGGGATACCTAGCCAAAGAGGGTTGGGCCGCCAACTTGGCGCGAGAGGCATTCTCAGCGTGCTGGCCCAACAAGAGCGTAGATATCGGAATCGGTGGCTCAATTCCCTTCATTGCGCAGTTCGCAGAACTCTTTCCGGCTGCTGAGATTGTGGTTACCGGTGTGGAGGACCCTGATTCCAGGGCGCACTCCCCAAACGAATCGCAGCACCTTCCAACTTTGCGCCGGGCAATCACAGCTCAAGCACTTATTCTCTTGCATGGGAATCAGCTGGTTCGCTAGCGGTTAAACTCTTCAACGGAGGAAACACATGTCAGAGACAACCACTCACGGAGTAGCACTAACCGAGAACGCTGCCAACAAGGTAAAGACCTTGCTTGCTGCAGAGGGCCGAGATGATCTTCGCCTTCGCATCACGGTGCAGCCTGGCGGCTGCTCAGGCTTGATTTACCAGCTCTTCTTCGACGAGCAGCTTGAAGAGGCAGACGCGGTTGTGAATTTTGGTGGTGTGGAAGTGGTCGTTGACCAGATGAGCGTTCCCTACCTAGATGGCGCTTCCATTGACTTCGAGGACACCATTCAGAAGCAGGGTTTCACTATTGACAACCCGAACGCCTCTGGAACCTGTGCTTGTGGGGATTCTTTCAGCTAAAACAAGCTGTTTACGGCTGTCCGGCCTGTTTCGTGGGTTACAATTGGGTCATCTCATGAGCAGTTTAAGGATGTCCCATTGAGCAATAACCGCCGTCGCTATTCAGCCCTTGCGGTCTTCTCAGTCTCTGGTTTGCTACTGGCGGGTTGTTCACCCGAGCTTGAGAGAGGCTTTTTGCCTGATGCCGCCGGTGTGACGAATCACACGGACAGGATTATTGGCCTCTGGACCACTTCTTGGATCGTGCTTTTGGCCGTCGGAGTGGTCGCATGGGCCCTGATGGCCTGGGCGCTGATTGTCTACCGACGTCGCGCCGGAAACATGGGCATGCCTCAGCAGCTTCGTTACAACATGCCAATCGAGACTCTGTTCACCGTAATCCCGCTGATTTTGGTGCTTGGCTTCTTTGCCTTCACCGCTCGCGACATGACTGCGATCGAGGCCGAAGTCGAAAACCCCGACGTTCACATCGAGGTCATTGGTAAGCAGTGGAGCTGGGACTTCAACTACGTCGACGAGAACGTTTTCGAGACTGGCATCCAGGCTCAATACACCGGTGTTGAAGAGAACATCATGGACACCCTGCCAACCCTTTACCTACCGGTTGGCAAGTCGGTCCAGATCGATCTGACAGCTCGCGATGTCATTCACTCCTTCTGGGTGGTTGAGTTTCTTTATAAAAAGGACATGTTCCCAGGCTCAACCAACACGATGTACTTCACTCCCTTGAAAGAGGGCAGGTATGTCGGCAAGTGCGCTGAGCTTTGCGGTGAGTACCACTCGATGATGTTGTTCAACGTCGAGGTAGTTTCAGAGACAGAGTACGACCGTCAGATGTCACTTCTTGCCGCAAAGGGCAATGTCGGACTCCTGTCAACCGAATATGACCGTAACCAAAATCTCCCTGGTGGAGACCCGAGCATTAGGGGCTAGAGCGAATGGCAACGATTAGCGAAGTAAGAACTAACCCTTCAAGCTTCACTCCGAAACGCTCCAAGGGCGAGGTCATTGTTGACTGGCTAACCACCACCGATCACAAGAAGATCGGTTACCTCTACCTAATTACCTCATTCATCTACTTCCTGATTGCTGGAGTGATGGCGCTTGTCATCAGGGCTCAGCTAGCTCTCCCCGGTCTGGAGGTCGTTGCCTCGAAGGAGCAGTACAACCAGCTGTTCACAATGCATGGCACGATCATGCTTTTGATGTTTGCGACTCCGCTATTTGCCGGTTTTGCCAACGTGCTAATGCCTGTCCAAATTGGTGCTCCGGATGTGGCGTTCCCAAGGTTGAACGCTATTGCGTACTGGCTCTTTAGTTTTGGAAGCTTGATCGCGGTTTCTGGATTCTTCACTCCTCAGGGTGCGGCATCCTTTGGATGGTTTGCCTACGCTCCGCTTTCAAGCACGACTTTCTCGCCGGGTATAGGTGGAGACCTCTGGGTCTTTGGTCTCGCTATGAGCGGTTTCGGAACGATTCTCGGTGGAGTGAACTTCATCACCACAGTCATTACGATGCGTGCTCCTGGTATGACGATGTGGCGCATGCCGATCTTCACCTGGAACACCCTGGTCACTTCAATTTTGATCATCATGTGTTTCCCACCACTGGCTGCCGCGCTGTTTGCCCTAGGCGCGGATCGCCGCTTCGGTGCTCACATCTTTGACCCCGAGAACGGTGGAGCGATGCTTTGGCAGCACCTGTTCTGGTTCTTTGGCCACCCAGAGGTTTACATCATCGCGCTGCCGTTCTTCGGTATCGTGTCGGAGATCTTCCCAGTCTTCAGCCGTAAGCCAATCTTTGGTTACAAGACCCTGGTCTATGCGACCATCGCGATTGCTGCGTTGTCCATGACCGTTTGGGCTCACCACATGTATGTAACCGGGCAGGTTCTGCTGCCGTTCTTCGCCTTTACAACCATGTTGATCGCAGTGCCCACGGGTGTGAAAATATTCAACTGGATAGGCACGATGTGGAAGGGCTCGATTACTCTCGAGACCCCAATGCTTTGGTCGCTGGGCTTCCTCGTCAGCTTCGTCTTCGGTGGCCTAACTGGTGTCATCTTGGCTTCACCAGCGTTGGACTTCCACCTCTCTGACAGCTACTTCGTGGTTGCTCACTTCCACTATGTAGTCTTCGGCACCGTCGTGTTTGCAATGTTTGCTGGCTTCTACTTCTGGTGGCCAAAGTTCACGGGCAAGATGCTCAACGAGCGCCTAGGAAAGATTCACTTCTGGTTGCTGTTTATCGGATTCCACGTGACCTTCTTGATCCAGCACTGGCTGGGCGTAATTGGTATGCCACGTCGCTACGCTACCTACCTTCCTGAGGATGGATTCACCGAGATGAACCTGATCTCAACTGCAGGTGCCGCAATTCTTGCGCTGTCGATGGTTCCATTTTTCTTCAACGTCTGGATCACCTACCGCAAGGGCGTGAAGACTGAGCTGAAGGACCCATGGGGCTACGGACGCTCTCTTGAGTGGGCTACCGAGTCGCCACTGCCTCGCCACAACTTCCACTCCATTCCAAGGATCCGTTCAGAGTCGCCTGCTTTTGACCTAAACCACCCTGAGTATGCATCGCCAGAGGCAAAGGCTTCCTACGCCAAGGAAGGCCGAATCTAATGCTCTCCAACGTTCGCATGCTGCTGGTTATGGCGGCCTATTTCACCCTGACAACCATCGCCTACGGAGTTTGGACCTATCTAGAGTGGGGAGCGATTGAGCCAATTGGCACTGCTGCAATGGGCCTTTTGATTATCCTCTCGGTGTTTATTGGCTACTACCTCTGGATGGGATCACGCCGAACGGCCACCCTGCCGGAAGACAACATTGACGCCGAGATCTCAGACGACTCAGGTGAAGTTGGATTCTTCAGCCCTTGGAGCTGGTGGCCACTGTTCATCGGAGGATCCCTCGCTATCGCGTTTCTAGCTCTAGCCGTCGGATGGTGGCTTTTCTTTATCGCCCTCCCATTCGTTTTGGTCGGTGTCATCGGCTTCGTATTCGAATACAGCCGCGGTCAACACGCTCACTGATTAGATTTACGGATTGCCCCGCTTCGGCGGGGTTCTTCTTTATCCCGTTCAGTCTCAATAGCAATTTGTCAGGGTCGGATGTTATCCTTTCCTACTTGGTGAAAGCCGGGAATTGAAAACTAAACATGGGGATGATCGGTTTCGACACTGCAGTGCGATTCGTGAAAGAAGCGGGTCGAGGATGAACACTTATCTCGTAAACGATGTGTTCAAAACTATAGGTGCCAATACAAAGCGCGCCGACTTCGCCCTAGCTGCTTAAGCTAGCCCCGAAGTCCGTCTGACTAAGTTTGATTTCGGCTTAGACCCAGGCGTCATTTAGGAATCTCGCTGGTTCTGTGTGTTGCAGGCTGAACCGGGACTTTAACTGTGACTGGGCTTGTCGATGTAGTTGCTTCAGACAAACATCGGAGCCAAGTAGAACGCCTTATGAAGCTACACCCGTAGAAGGGTCACGATCGTTGTAGTGGACCCGGGTTCGATTCCCGGCATCTCCACCATCCCATCTAAAAAGCCGTCCTGGTTTCCCTAGGACGGCTTTTTAGATTGCGTGAGAATTACTTTGTGATCTGCTTCGCTCTGGACTTGCGGGCAGGCTTCTGTTCGGTCACGGCTTCGTGAGCATGCTCTGCATGAGCGAGCTCGTATTCTGCCTTGGAAACAGGCGCAATGCGGTCCTCGAAGTAGATCTTGGAGAGTGCAGAGCGCAAGCGTGCTGCCACAGTGATCTTGCCCTTAGCGTTTGGCCTTGGCATGATCGGAGCGTAGTCCTTGAAGTCAACCAGCTTCCACAGCTCGTACTTGTCAAGCGGCTCGTGAACCTCGATGTATTCACCGTGGGGGAGACGCACGACTCGACCGGTTTCACGGCCGTGAAGAACGATTTCCCTGTCCTTGCGCTGCAGCGCAAGGCAGGCACGCTTGGTGACCCAGTAAGCAATTACTGGACCAATGAGCAACAGGATCTGCATAGCTGTCAGAACGTGGTTCAGCGACATCTGGAAGAAGATCGCAATCAAGTCGGTGGAGGCACCAGCCCATAGAACTGCGTAGAACGTCACTCCGGCGGCACCGATGGCGGTGCGGGTAGGGGCGTTGCGAGGACGGTCAAGCACGTGGTGCTCGCGGTCGTCCTTGGTAACCCACTTCTCTACGAATGGGTAGACCGCTACCGCGGCTAGGAACACCAGCGAGACGACCAGTGGAACCATCACGCCCATTGGAATTACGTAACCAAGAACCGAAATGTCCCAGTTACTTGGTGCGAGACGAAGTGCTCCGTCGAGCCACCCGATGTACCAGTCAGGCTGGGTTCCTGCCGACACTGGAGATGGGTCATAAGGCCCATAGTTCCAAATCGGGTTGATAGTGAACAGTGCTGCAATGCCAGCGATTACTCCAAAGACGAGGAAGAAGAATCCGCCGGCTTTTGCAACGTAGACGGGCATCAAGGGGTAACCAACAACGTTTTCGTCGGTGCGACCAGGGCCCGAGTAGTGAGTGTGCTTGTGAATAATCAGCATCATCAAGTGCACACCGATAAGCACGATCATGATGGCCGGAACGATCATGATGTGCAGAGCGTAGAGCCTTCCGATCACCTCGGTGCCGGGAAACTCTCCACCGAAAAGTCCGGAGCTGATAGCTGGACCAATCAGCGGAATGCCCTTGATCATGCCATCGATAATTCTGAGGCCGTTTCCGGAAAGCAGGTCATCCGGAAGTGAGTAGCCAGTGAAGCCGGCAGCCATTGCCATGATGAAGAGCAGGAATCCGACAACCCAGTTCAACTCACGTGGCTTGCGGAAGGCGCCGGTGAAAAACACGCGAAGCATGTGCAGGCCGACAGCGGCAACGAAAATCAAAGCACCCCAGTGGTGCATTTGCCTCATGATCAAGCCGCCACGGATGTCAAAGCTGATATCGAGGCTGGTCGCGTACGCAATCGTCATCTCGGCGCCCTTGAGCGGTGCATAGCTGCCGTCGTAGTAGGTGTGTGCCATCGATGCCTGATAGAAGAAGGTCAACCAGGTACCGGTGATGATGACCACCACGAAGCTCCACATCGCGACCTCACCGAGCATGAAGCTCCAGTGGTCTGGGAACACCTTGCGAGCGAAGAACTTGGTAAATCCACCAAGGCCTAGTCGCTCGTCGAAGTAGTTGGCGGTTTTGCCAATAGTGGTTTTCGGCTCTTGAACTTGACTAGTCATCTCTTACTTCCTCATGTCCCAGAATGCGGGGCCAACTGGCTCCAGGAAATCGCTCTGCGCGATTAGGTAACCCTCAGCATCAACGGCGATTGGTAGCTGGGGGAGTGGTCGTGAAGCTGGACCAAAAACCACCTTGCAATGATTTGCCAGGTCAAAGGTGGACTGGTGGCAAGGGCAGAGCAAGTGATGGGTGTGCTGTTCGTAGAGAGCCACTGGGCAGCCAACGTGGGTGCAGATCTTGGAGTAGGCAACGATGCCGTCGTAACTCCAGCTGGCCTTGGCAGGGTCCTCATTCAGCTCTCCTGGATTTACTCGAACCAGCAGAACCGCAGCCTTGGCCTTTTCTTCGAGCTTGTGCTCATCGAGCTCAGCGAGACCCTCGGGGATTACGTGGAAAACCGATCCAACGGTTACCTCTGAGGCCTTGATTGGGATGCCCGTGGGATCTTTCGCAAGCCTTGTGCCCGCCTTCCACATTGTGCGCTTCAGAGTGTCGCCAACAACTGGTCCCAGGTCGCCGAAGATGACAACAGCTGGAATTGGCAGGAATGCAAGTGCACCGTACATGGTGCGTCGAATCAACTTGCGACGCGTGAAGCCTGACTCGCCATCCGCCAGCTTGATAATTTCAACTGCGGCAGCTCGGTTCTCATCGGATGAGCGCGCTAGGTGCCGCTCTTCTGTAACTTCGTTGTCTGGCATGAGCGTCTTGGCCCAGTGCACAGCACCAAAGCCGATGCCAAGCAGGGATAGGGACATACCGAGGCCCATCCAGAGGGCGTTATTTCTGGTGGCCGAAAGATCTCCACCAGAGATTGGAAATGCCAAGTAACCCCAAACCGCGATGATTGCTCCGACGATGCTGATCAGGAACATGAACGCAACCTGTCGCTCAGCGTTCTTCGCGTGCTTTTCGCTCTTATCCGTCATTCTCAGACGGTGTGGCTCAATACCGGGGTCCTTGATCGCCTTTTCAATACTCGTCGCGATACCCGAGGAGTATGACTTCTCTACTTCACTCATGACATAACTCCTAGTTAGCCTTGGCGCCAAGCCAAACGGTAATCGCGATTATGAAACCCAAACCAAATATCCAGACAAATAATCCCTCTGCAACGGGGCCAATGGATCCAAGCTCAAATCCGCCTACCGATGGGTTGTTCTCCACGTACTTCAGGTAGGAGATGATGTCTCGCTTGTCCTCTGGAGTCAGGTTGGCATCGTTGAATACCGGCATGTTTTGCGGACCTGTAACCATCGCCTCGTAAATGTGCTTCTCAGTCACACCCTCAAGGGCTGGCGCAAACTTGCCCTCGGTTAGAGCACCACCAGCGCCAACGGCGTTGTGACACATTGCACAGTTGATACGGAAGAGCTCTCCACCGTGCTCGACATCTCCGTCTGTCCTAAGGAATTCAGGGTCAGGGAGGGCTGGACCGGGGGCTAGTGACGCAACATAAGCCGCCATAGAAAGAATTTGTTCCTCGGTGAACTGAACAGGCTTCTTGTAGAGCTGCGGTCCAGAGGCCTGGCCGGGCATGCGGCCGGTTCCGACCTGGAAGTCAACCGATGCAGCGCCAACGCCGATTAGGGAAGGGCCACCGATTGCACCTTCACCATTGGTTCCGTGGCAAGACGCACAGTTTGCCAAGAAGAGCTTGCGACCCTCGCTGATCTGCTCTGCGGAGCCAATCTCAGATTCCACAACGTTGGTTGCGGCTGCGTAGCCGCCACCGGAGAGCACAAGTCCAAAAAACACGACGAGTCCTGCGGCCCAGGGCCTGCGGTGAAGCGGCTTTTCAGAATTCAACTGTTTCTCCCGTTATCTCAAGATGTAGACGACCACAAAGAGGCCGATCCACACCACGTCCACAAAGTGCCAGTAGTAGGAGACAACAATTGCGCTGGTTGCCTCCTTGTGACCAAAGTTCTTGGCTGCGTAAGCGCGACCGATGATCAGCAGGAATGCGATTAGACCCCCGATGACGTGCAGACCGTGGAAGCCGGTCGTGATGTAGAAGGCTGACCCATAAGAGTTTGAGCTCAGGCTGATTCCCTCAGAAACTAGAAGTGCATATTCCCAAATCTGACCGGCGATGAAGATAGAACCGAGAACGTAGGTCAGGAAGAACCACTCGACCATGCCCCACTTCGCTGGGCTGGCTCCTGTGCGCCGTGGCTGCATTCTTTCCGCTGCGAAAACACCGAACTGCGCGGTAAATGAACTTGAAACCAGAATCAGTGTGTTGACCAATGCAAACGGCACATTCAGAACCTGAGTGTCGTTGGCCCAGAGGTCCGGTGCTCCCGCTCTGAGGCTGAAATACATGGCAAAAAGACCGGCGAAGAACATTACTTCTGAGCCGAGCCACACGATGGTGCCCACAGAAGTGGCGTTTGGCCTGTTGATTACAGCAGGCGAAAGCTGAGGAGAGGTTGCGGTCATGCCCCTAAGGTTACCAGAATTCCGCCACGTAACCTGGTTTAGGGCCAGTTTTCAGCAGATTTTTAGGCCGTTGGACAATCTTTCGATGGATAAACTTTGGAAATGACAAATCTCAGCTGGCCAACCATCCTCACGAGCCTCTTGGCGGGGGAGGACCTAAGCCGCGGCGAGGCAAGTTGGGCGATGGCCCAGATCATGTCAGGTGAGGCGACTCCCGCCCAAATAGGCGCATTTATGCTCGCCCTTAGATCCAAGGGCGAAACTGTCGAAGAACTTGCAGGTCTAGTTGATGTCATGCTCGACAACGCGGTGCTACTCGAGACAGGTTCAGATGCAGTTGACATCGTCGGAACCGGGGGAGACCTGGTTGGAACCGTGAACATCAGCTCCATGGCCTCGATCCTCGCTGCTGCGAGCGGAGTTCCGGTGCTGAAGCATGGTTCCAGGTCTGCCTCTGGCAAGACAGGGTCTTCCGAGATGCTCGAGGTTTTGGGTATTCGGCTCGATCTATCTCCGCAGCAAGTCACCGAAGTTTTTGACAAGGTCGGCATCACCTTCTTTTTCGCGCCTGTGTTTCACCCTGCGATGCGGCATGTTGCTCCAATTCGCAAGGAACTCGCTATTCCAACCACCTTCAACTTCCTGGGCCCGCTGGCAAATCCCGCCCAGCCGATTGCAACCGCCCTCGGCGTCGCAGACGCCAAGATCGCGCCGCTGATGGCCAGGGAACTCGCCCAACGCGGTCGCTCCGCGCTGGTTTTCCGATCGGAGGACGGATTGGATGAGCTCAGCACAACCGCCGATGCGAGGATTTGGCAGGTTTCCAAAGGACAAGTCACCGAACACGTTCTCAATGCTCAGGAGCTAGGACTTGAGCGCGTGAGCCAGCAGGCTCTAATTGGGGGAGATTCAAAGCACAACGCAGCCGTTGCGACAAAACTGTTCTCAGGATCCGAGTTTGAAAACTCAAAGGCAATTCGTGAGGTTGTCCTGTTGAACGCAGCCGCTGGAATCGTTGCTTACGAACTTGCAAAGAATCCTGAGCTTGCGTCCGAATCGATTCACTCAAGACTTGCAAATGCTCTAAGACATGCTGAAACTGCATTGACTTCCGGAGAAGCCGCTAAAAAACTCAGCAGCTGGTCCCAAGCAACACAATCTGCATAAACACAGCTTCAGTGGCTGTGGGGAGTGGCCGTCAAAATCTAAGTTGACATAATGTTTATTATCGGCGTTATGAACCTAGGCCTGGAAGTGGTGACTCCGATGTCCTAGCTCGCCCATCGCCCGGTGCAGAAACTAAACCCGACCATTCTTGTCTGCGAGGCCGAACAATCGCATCGCAAGTTGATTTAGGTAGCCAATAGCCAGCGCGAAAATCAGCGTTCCTTCCCGAACCTGTCCGCCAAGAACGAACCCAATGGTTACAACGACGATCTCTACGGCAGTTCTGGCTTTCCAAAATGGCAACTTAAACCTGGAGGCAAGGCCCATGTTGAGTCCATCTCTTGGACCCTTGCCCATTCCGCATGAGATGTAGAGGCCGGTGGCATAGGAAATCAGCAGCATGCCAGCTAAGAACAGCGCGAGCTGCTGCCAATAAACGTTGGGCTCGGGGATGAAGGGCATGGCTACGTCTGCAAATACCCCGATCAGAATCGCATTCATCACGGTTCCAAGTCCTGGCTTCACTCGAAGTGGAATCCAAAGCAGTAAAACCATCGCCGAGACAAAGACGGTCGCCTGGCCAAAGCTAATTCCGGTTTGCCGAGAAATACCCTGTGCAAAGACATCCCAGGGTGAAATACCGATTTGTGCGTCGACCATCATTGCGACGCCGATTCCGTAAATGAACAGCCCAAAAATAAGCTTCGCAAAGCGAGTTAGAAAATTAGACTGAAGCACCGCTAAAGACTAGGGGCAGAAAGGTTCTAATTTGGCTAGGACTTCATACTTCGATGCCCCCTATCCTCGGCGCTTAGCCCATCGAGGGCTCTCTCAGCATCAGAGCGGAATCGATGAAAACTCAATTGCTGCCATAGAGGCAGCTTTGGCAGCCGGTGCAACGCACGTCGAAAGTGACACGCACGCTACCAGGGACGGGACTGCAGTCCTATTTCACGACGACAATTTGGAGCGCGTGGCGGGGATAAAGTCCGATATTTCTGAACTTGAGATTCAGGAAATCAAAGCGATCAGGCTGCTCAATGGTTCGACCATTCCTACTCTCGGCGAGGTCTTTGATCGCTTTCCAGACCTTTACCTGAATCTCGACATCAAGTCTGAGCACGCAATCGAACCGACTGTCAGGGCGATCGAGGCCCACGGCGCGCACGATCGAGTCCTGGTTTCCAGCTTCTCTGATTCCCGCAGGAAGAAAGCACTGGAAATGCTCTCCAAGCCCGTTGCCACCAGCGCCTCCATGAAACTTGTAATTCTCGCCTGGGCTTCTCACACTCTCGCCTTTGGCGCTGGTTTCACGGCTCTCACTAAGGAGATAGACGCCTTTCAGATACCGGTCAGTCGTGGTCCGGTAAAGCTCGCGACCCGATCCTTTATCAAGCGAGCCCAGAAGGCCAACAACGAGGTTCACTTCTGGACAATCAATGATCCTGCGGAGATGTCAAAGCTCTTGGCTCTTGGAGCAGACGGCATCGTCACGGATCGAGTCGACCTACTGAGTAATCTGAAACATTCCTGAGAACTTCGGGCTTTCAGGAATTGCCTGAGCGCTATTTGGTTGCCCCTTGCTGGAGGCACACAAATGGCTGAAACAATGCGCGGCATGCGACTGGGTGGTCAATCACTCGAGTCAGACAAGGGCGTAGAGCTCTCAGAGCGCC
>CAXNHX010000001.1:0-47968 GCA_964202305.1 Aquiluna sp. | reverse complement strand
GAGATGGGTGCGGCGGCTCCCCGCCTAAGGATGCGATCGATTGCAGATTCAGAATTCATTGCATATAAACCCTAGGCCTGTAATAGGTTTGTCGGATGGTTGAAGAGCACTATTTCAGCTCGGACCCAGCAGCCCCAAAGAAAACCGTCAGCGTTCAGATTCAAGTTGGCGGGAAGAGTTTAGAAGTTGAGGCTGCCTCGGGAACATTCAGTTCCAGCAAATTGGATGCTGGTACTGCGGTTTTGCTGAAACAAGTCGAGCACTTTCCCAAGGATGGGAATGTGCTGGACGTCGGCTGTGGCTGGGGTCCTATTGGGCTATCCATCGCCACTGTTGCCAGCAAGTGCAAAGTATTTGGCGTGGACATAAACCAGCGCAGCATCGAACAGTCGAACCTAAACGCCAAAAATCTCGGACTCAAAAACTTCTCAGCCATGCACTCCAGGGACTTGCCCGAGGATCTTCGCTTCAGTGCGATCTGGTCAAACCCCCCAATTCGAGTGGGTAAGAAGGTGCTTCACGAGTTGATGGAAACTTTCATGCCCAGACTTGAGCCCGGAGGTAAGGCCATGCTTGTTGTGCAGAAAAACCTTGGAGCGGACTCATTCCAACGTTGGCTGAGCACTCGATTTCCCGAGGCAGAGGTGACACGTGTTGCAACCGATAAGGGTTACCGTGTCATCTCCCTAGTCAGTCCCCCCAGCTACCGGAGTAAGTTAGCTCTGCTGGCCCACTAATGGAAACGTGCTCGCCGTCTTCGGTTGGGAACATCCTCACGGCAACCTGCCCCCCGGGAACAGTGACCTTCCAGTAGTTTTGCTCACCGCCGGCATAGTGCCGAATCGCTATTGCCGCCGCCGCTATCCCGGTTCCGCAACTAAGAGTCTCTCCAACTCCTCGTTCGTGCACACGCATGGTCAGACCTGCAACACCCTCTTTGATAAGTGGTTCATCCAAAACCACAAACTCGACGTTTGCTCCTTCGATAGCCTCAGGCTCCAAAATCGGCGCTCTGCCAAGGTCGATACCCTCAAGTTCTGCAGTGTCCGCAAGAGCCACTACTCGATGCGGATTTCCAACATTGACCTCCAAGGCAGGTCTCGCCACAGAAAGACCCCTGGCTCGAACCAAAGTCTCGTCATCGCCAACTTTGAATAAACCCAAATCAACTGCAAAACCGGTCTGGGTTGCAGTCAAATCCTTGATTCCATCCCTGGTGGCAACTGGCAGAGTGCTGCCCGAAGTCAGTTCTGCGAGCCCGTTTTCAAGTAGGTAGCGGGCAAAGACCCGAATGCCATTTCCGCACATCTCCGCATTGGATCCGTCAGCGTTTCGATAATCCATGAACCACTGGGCAGCGGGTTCTTGCTCAAGCAAGTGGGAGACCTCGTTACTCTTTGCAGTCGGAGTCACTCGAATAAGTCCGTCTGCCCCAATCCCGAAGTGCCTGTCACACATCAAAGCAACTTGCTCGGCAGAAATCTCAATCTGGCCATGCTCATCCAAAATGAGGATGAAGTCATTTCCTGTGCCATGACCCTTGGTGAAAGCGAAGCTCATTGCCCCAGCCTAATTTGCTCGAAGGCTTGATTCTCCAAATTGCCTGAGGAATCAAGCCATTTGATGCGAGTGTCTCTGCGGAACCAGGACATCTGGCGACGCGCGTAGCGATTGGTCAAAGATATGGTCTGCTCTATGGCCTCGGCCTGACTCAACTCCCCCGCTAGCTGAGCTCGTGCCTGGGCATAGCCGATAGCGACCGCAGCTGTGCGGGAAAAGCTGACCCTTGAATCAATTAGGCCCTGAACTTCGTCAAGAAGACCCGCCTCCCACATCCTCTCGACCCTGATTCTGATTCTCTCCTTGAGTAGCTCCCTGTCAACCTCGATACCAAGCTGCAGCGTCGGCATGAGGTATTGCGGTTCAGGCAGAGAAGACTTATGCGGGGCACCAGTGAGTTCAATCACTTCCAGCGCCCTGACCACGCGTCTGACATTTTGCGCCGGAATTCTCTCCGCGCTCTGGGGATCTAAGCGCCCTAAGCGCTCATGCAAGGCCAGTGCTCCGAAACTGTCGGCTTCCGCTTCGAGTCTCTCGCGAACAATTTCATCGGTCGGCGCAAAGTCCAACTCATCGAGAGCTGCCGCAACGTAGAACATGCTCCCACCAACAACAATGGGAGTATTTCCCCGATCAAGAATCTCTCGAATTGCCGCTTGAGCAAGCTTCGAGTAGTCGACTGCGGTCAATTCTTGATCCGGAGTCACCGCGTCGATTAGGCGATGTGGGATGTCTGCGCGAGCTTGTTTGGTGAGCTTGGCAGTTCCAATGTCCATTCCACGATAAAGCTGCATTGCATCGGCATTGACAATCTCTGCCTTGCCGATAGCTTTTGCAATCGAGATCCCCAAATCCGACTTTCCAGAGGCGGTTGGCCCAACCACCGCAAGAACGCTAAAGGACACTTGCTGTCCGAATCGGCAGTCCTAGATTGACCTTTGTGGCTCCAGGGGTGGGAGCGCCACAGCTTTCCAATTCCCGACGCTCGTGAGCATCCCCGCCGCGAGTTCTTCGCACCGAGTAGCCGCTTCCTGCAGCTGCATCCGCTACCAGGAAGTAGGGCTTGGCGTCTGTCACGGTTACCGTCACAACATCACCGGGTCGAGGCTGTGGCTGGCCCTCAGGAATGTCGAAGTGCACCAGACGATTGTCCTTTGCTCTCCCAGACATGCGGTGAGTCTGCGCATCTTTGCGACCCTCGCCGTTCGCCACGAGAACCTCAACCTCTTTGCCGATCTGCTTCAGATTCTCATCCCAAGCGACCTGGTTTACAACCTCCAGAAGCCGCTCGTAGCGCTCCTGGACGATCTCTTTGGGAATCTGGTCCTCCATTTCAGCAGCCGGAGTTCCTGGGCGAATCGAGTACTGGAAGGTATACGCGATTGAGAATCGTGATTTCTTAACAACCTCTAGGGTGTCCTGGAAATCCTGCTCGGTTTCGCCTGGGAAACCCACAATTATGTCGGTGCTGATTGAGGCATCGGGCATAGCCTCGCGGACGCGGTCCAAAATCCCAAGGTACTTATCACTGCGGTAGCTACGACGCATCGCCTTCAGGATTCTGTCTGAACCAGACTGAAGCGGCATGTGTAGCTGAGGCATCACGTTGTGAGTTTCCGCCATCGCGAGGATCACATCGTCAGTGAAGGCAGCTGGGTGCGGTGAGGTGAAGCGAACTCGCTCCAATCCGTCAATTTCTCCGCAGGCTCGGAGAAGCTTCGAGAATGCCGTTTTGTCTCCAAATTCAACACCGTAGGTGTTCACATTCTGACCGAGTAGTGTGACCTCGAGAGCTCCGTCATCAACTAGAGCCTGCACCTCACTCAAAATCTCCCCGGGACGACGATCTTTCTCCTTGCCTCGCAGCGAGGGCACGATGCAAAAGGTGCAGGTGTTATTGCAGCCAACCGAGATCGACACCCAGCCCGCATATGCACTATCGCGCTTGGTCGGAAGCGTGGACGGAAAGACCTCGAGCGACTCCAGAATCTCGATTTCAGCCTGAGCGTTGTGCTTTGCCCGCTCCAGGAGCGTTGGCAACGAACCCATGTTGTGAGTGCCGAAGACCACGTCCACCCATGGGGCGCGCTTGAGGATCACATCCTGATCCTTCTGCGCCAGGCAGCCCCCAACCGCTATCTGCAGGTTTGGATTGGCTTCCTTCTTGGTGAGCATCATGCCCAAAGTTCCGTAGAGCTTGTTGTCGGCGTTCTCACGCACCGCACAGGTATTGAAAACCACCAGATCGGGATCAGAGCCCCCGTCAGCTGCTGGAATGTAGCCAGCAGTCTCCAAAAGGCCACTGATTCGCTCGGAATCGTGGACGTTCATTTGGCAGCCGTAGGTGCGAACCTCGTAAGTAAGTGACATTGCTAGGGATTTTACCCCTGTGAGGACGCGTTTGAAATTGCCCGGTATGCAATCGACTGAGAGAACCCTCGTCGCTGCAAGAATCCAAGCAGCCTGCGTTTGCGAACTTCGGCGTCTAGATTCTGCATTCGCCCGATGCGATTGGCTGCCAGCCGGTTGGCAATTTCCTGTTCACGCGCCGAATCGACATCTCCCAACTGGGACTCGATGATGTCCTGAGCCACTCCCTTGCGCCTTAGCTCGCCCCTAATAGCACTGACGGATCGCCCATTTTCCAGGCGGGTCCTGACGTAGGCGGTGGCAAATACAGCGTCATCAATCAACTGCGCCTCTGTGAATCGGTCGAGTGCGAGCTGAGCTATTTCGTCGGGAATCTCCCGCTTCTTAAGTATCTCTTCGAGCTGGAAGCGCGTCTTCATGCTTCGAGAAAGCTGGTGCAGCAGGACATTTTTTGCCCGCTGCTCCAGCTTCTCGCTTTCAGATTTTGCCATTTAGTATCTAGGCGTCGTTGGCAGCCTTCTCGATTACCTCAGGCTCCTCGACTGGGAGGTCTGCCACTGGTCGCGGCACTCCAATTCCGAGCTTGACCTTAATGCGCTGCTCAATTGCCTGGGCAACCTCTGGATTCTCCTTGAGGTAGCGTCTGGAGTTCTCTTTACCCTGACCAAGTTGATCGCCCTCGAATGTGTACCAGGCGCCTGACTTCTTCACGATATCGTGCTCTACGCCGAAGTCGATTAGCGAGCCCTCTCTCGAGATACCCTCTCCGAACATGATGTCAAATTCGGCCTGCTTGAAAGGTGCGGCGAGCTTATTCTTGACAACCTTCACGCGAGTGCGGTTTCCTACCGAGTCGGTGCCCTCCTTAAGGGTTTCGATCCTTCGGATGTCTAGGCGAACCGAGGCGTAGAACTTCAGCGCCTTACCACCGGAGGTGGTCTCAGGCGAGCCGAAGAAGACACCAATCTTCTCTCGAAGTTGGTTGATGAAGATCGCAGTGGTCTTAGTGTTGCTCAGCGCTCCAGTGAGCTTTCTGAGAGCCTGGGACATAAGTCTGGCCTGCAGGCCGACGTGAGAGTCTCCCATCTCACCCTCGATCTCCGCTCTCGGGACCAGGGCCGCCACGGAGTCGATGACGATGACGTCAATTGACCCGGAGCGAATGAGCATGTCGGTGATTTCAAGAGCTTGCTCACCAGTGTCAGGCTGGCTCACCAAGAGCGAGTCGATGTCAACGCCGAGGCTCTTTGCATACTCAGGGTCCAAAGCGTGCTCAGCGTCTACGAAGGCGGCAGTGCCTCCCGCTGCCTGTGCATTGGCAATCGCGTGAAGAGCCAGAGTGGTCTTTCCAGAGGACTCTGGTCCATAAATCTCTACGATTCGACCCTTTGGTAGGCCACCGATACCAAGTGCCACGTCAAGCGCGATAGAGCCGGTTGGGATCGCTTCGATCATTGCGCGCTCTTGCGAACCCAAGCGCATAACCGAACCCTTGCCAAACTGGCGATCAATTTGAGCGAGCGCGGTTTCTAAGGCCTTTTCTCTTTCAGATGCACTTGGCATTGCTACCTCTTTCCGACACCTCGATGGCGTCTAACTGCCTTGGACGCTACTAGTGCCCTCGGACAGTTTTAGATTCCCTGTCAAATCTGTGGAAAACTCGCGTTTCCTCCAGTTGTTAGCAACAATAAGTGTTCGAACAAAATTTCGAATGACTATTTTTCGGCGTGTCTTTTTGTCTGAAGTTTGCCTTGCCAGCGCTCGCGTGGAATGGCCTGTGCCTTGCAAATGGCAAACCAGATCTCGCGCGTGTCCTCCCCTAGAGCAATTAGCTCCTGCGGGGTCTTGTCCTGAAAATCTGTGAGACGGGTGTCGTTTAGAACCACTTCCGAGAAGCCTGGACCAAATTCATCACGAACTAACTCGTAGAAGCGAGAGAGCTTCACTAGTGAGAGTAAATCTCGGCCTCTGTGACAAAGGCGTCTGGAACCGTGTCAGGAATGTAGGTGTCATCAAAGTAGACGCCCTCAATAGCTGCAACCCGCTCCGAGACCTGGCGCATGAGCACCGACAGAGGAACCTCTAGGGCCTCAGCAACCGAAGCGAGAATCTCGGACGAAACTTCTTTCTGACCGCGCTCAACCTCTGAGAGGTAGCCCAGAGCAACCGAAGCCTTCGCAGCTACCTGGCGCAGGGTCTGACCCTTACGCTGGCGGTGTGTGCGAAGAACGTCGCCTATCTCTTGCCTAATCAGTACCAAGTTTCCTCCTGGCCTCTAACCTATCGGTGGGTTCAGACAAAATTACATTCGATTGCTGAATGTTTCCTGTTCAATAACCGCTCAGTAACTGAAATTGTTCCCTGACGCTCTCGAGCGCAGCGCTCACGGTTTGCTGCCGAATCTGCTCACGATCACCATCGAACTGATGGGCATAGACGGCATCCCCCGCACTGGAACTGACTCCGATAAAAACAGTTCCCGCTACCTTGCCCTCGGCTTCACCTGGGCCCGCCACACCGGTGGTGCTGACTCCGATGACCTTTTCAATAGGAAGCTGGTTGATCTTTGCGAATCGCGCCCTGACTCCATTGGCCATCTGGGCTGCTACTTCGGCGTCAACAGCCCCCTGCTGAGCCATGAGCGACCCAGAGACACCGAGCAGTTCTTGCTTTACGTTGTTTTGGTAGGCAACCACACCACCTAGAAAGCTTTCCGATGCCCCGGGACTTTCGGTGAGGCGAGCACCTAGAGCGCCACCGGTGATTGACTCCGCGGTGGCAAGCCACAAGCCAGCTGCTCGAAGGTGCGAGGTTAGGGTTTCTTCGGCCAAAGGATTCTCAATCCAGTAAACAGCGTCAGGGCAACGGTGAACCAAAGCACGACATCAGAGAACCACAAATACCAAAGGCCAAGGAACCCAAGAGGAGCGACATAGAGCGAAACGGAAATGATCTGCATCACCGTTTTGAACTTCCCGCCTCCGGTGGCCGCGATCACACGCTTTCTCACCACGACAAGGCGATAGACGGTAACCCCGAGTTCTCTGAACAGTATTAGTCCTGTCGCGAGCCAGGGAACCGCCCCTTGTATGGAAAGCGCTATCAGCGCACCAGAAAGCAGAGCCTTGTCGGCAATCGGGTCGAGAATCTTGCCAAGATTCGAAACCAGGTCGCGCTTGCGCGCAATTGCTCCATCTATGCCATCGGTGGAAGCCGCCGCCACGAGCAACACGAGCGCCACGGCTCTGCCCAAATAGCTATCCCACTGCGCTAACACCAACCAGAGCACGATTGGTACTACCGCGATCCGAGAGGAAGTAATCAGATTTGGGGTCTGCCTATACAGAAAGCTGCTAGACATCTGGTCTTCCCGTTAGCTGCCAGGCATCCTCGTCGGGTTCATCATCTGCACTGTCACCCTCGAAGACCGCAGTGGTTTGGCCACTGAGTTTTGCAAGTAGAGCGGGGAGTTCTTCAGGCCTAATCAACACATCGCGAGCCTTTGAACCCTCACTCGGACCCACCACTCCCCTAGATTCCATGAGATCCATGAGCCTGCCGGCCTTGGCGAAGCCAACACGCAGCTTTCGCTGCAGCATTGATGTTGAGCCAAACTGCGAGTTCACGACTAAGTCACAGGCTGCCAGCAACAGTTCGAGGTCGTCACCGATATCGGAATCGACTATCTTTTGCTGGCTCACCTGAGTCACATCGCTGCGATAGTCGGGCTCCATCTGAGCCTTGACGTGAGCAACGACTCGAGCCATCTCAGATTCCGAAACCCAAGCACCCTGAACCCTCAGGGCCTTATTGGAGCCCATCGGCGCGAATAGTGCATCGCCCTGACCAACCAGCTTCTCAGCACCGGGTTGATCCAAAATAACTCTTGAGTCGGTAACGGACGAAACCGAGAAGGCCAGCCTCGAGGGCACGTTTGCCTTAATCAAACCAGTCACCACATCCACGGAGGGACGCTGCGTTGCGAGCACGAGGTGAATACCTGAGGCTCGGGCCAGCTGGGTAATGCGGACAATCGCGTCTTCAACATCTCGGGGAGCAACGATCATTAGGTCGGCTAGCTCGTCTACGACAACCAGCAAATAGGGGTAGGGCTGCAAATCCCGCTTCGAACCCTCGGGAACCTTGATCTCTCCCGAAACCACGGCCCGATTGAAATCATCTACGTGCTTATAACCAAAGGATGCCAGGTCGTCATAGCGAGAATCCATCTCCTTGACCACCCACTGCAGCGCTTCCGCGGCTTTCTTCGGGTTGGTGATGATCGGGGTTACCAAGTGCGGGACGCCCTGGTAGGCCGAGAGTTCCACTCGCTTCGGATCGACCAAAACCATCCGCACCTCAGCCGGCGTTGCCCGCATCAGAATCGAAGTGATCATGGAGTTTACAAAACTCGACTTACCAGCTCCGGTGGCACCTGCTACCAAGAGGTGGGGCATCTTGGCGAGATTGGCAACCAGGTAGCCACCTTCGACATCCTTACCCACACCGATGGTTAGCGGATGCGAGGAGGCAGCTGCATTTTTTGATCTCAGCACATCCCCAAGCGACACCGTCTCTCGATCGGTGTTTGGAATCTCAATTCCGATGAGCGACTTACCGGGGATGGGGGCAAGAATCCGGACCTCATTTGATGCCACGGCATAGCTGATGTTATTAGAGAGTCGAGTGACCGCCTCAACTTTCACCCCTGGCGCTAGCTCCACCTCGTAGCGGGTGACCGTTGGTCCTCTCAAAAAGCCCGAAACGCGCGCTTCAACATCAAACTCCTTGAACACGGCGTCGATAGCTGCAACCAGCTGATCGTTTACCGCAGTCTTTGCTTTTGGAGCAGTGCCCGCTGCCAGTAGGCCCAATCCGGGCAATACGTAGGGCTTGACCCTCTTCTGCGAGGGGAGATCGATTGGTTCGGTGAGTCCCTCTTCACCGTCCATGAACTCCAGAGCGGGAACATCCGCCGCGGGCTCCTCCACTGGCAAAACATCTGGCATGGGAAGAGCCTCATCCGCGAGCTCCTCATCAACGAACTCATCGATGTCTACAACTGCGGTGTCAAACGCTGGCTCTTGTGAGTCCGCCTTCTGCCACCAGCTGGACTTCTTGCCGTCGAAGGCGTCGCTCTCAATTGGTTTGGCTCGATCCCCAAAGAGGTATCCGTAGAGCTCACGAAGTCGCTGTGCAATCTTGTTGGGTGCGGTGCCAGTCATAACGAGCAGTGAAACCATGGCAATGACAATGAGTGCCGGAACAGCGCCCCAAACCGTCAAAACCGAAAGCAGCGGACCGGCCAAAAGCCAACCAAATAGACCACCGGCAGCGGCTAATGCCTCTGGACCCTGCTGGGGTGATGGTGAAGTGGTGAAGACATGGAAGAACCCGGAGACGACGGAGAGAAACAACCAGAAACCAAGGCCAAACCGGGAGCCATCTCTAACCGTCGCCGGGTTGCGGAAGAGATAAATGGCATAGCCAAAAAACACCACCGGAAGACCATACGCAGTGAGACCAAAGAGCATCCCGAAACTAAAGTCGTGCAGCCACTTCGCCCAAGGCTCCTGAATCAGGAACCAGGAAAATAGCGCACCAAAAATGCTTAGCAAAAACAGGAAAAACGGAGCTCCGTCGCGCCGGTCCTCAGGTGCTAGCTTGCTCGAGCCAAATGCTCTAACTCCCCCGCCTACCAAATGCGAGAGTGCTACGTAGAAGCGCTCAAGCGCCTTTAGGAAGTTCTGCCCCGTCCCACTCGATCCACTGGCCGGACCCTTGCGAACCGGCGCCTTTCCAGAAGCCCGCGAATTTGACGGGCGTCTAGGTGGAGGGGTCTTTGATGCCATGACGAAAAACTAGCAACAAGCTAGCCCTTTTGGCCTTAGGCGGGGCGGGAAGAGAAGACAACGATCGGGATGATCATTGGTTTGCGACGGTGAGCCTTGGCAACCCAGGAACCAATCACGCGACGGATAACCTGCTGAAACTGGTATGTGTCTCGAACCCCATCGGCGGCCGCCTCAGCCATGGCTTTTTCAATGGCGGGAAGAATGTCATCGAAAACATGATCATCTTCGGCATACGCCCGAGCACGAATCTCTGGGCCCTCAACTATGGTGCCGGTGACTCGATCGACCACTGCAAAAATGGAGATGAATCCCTCAGCTGCAAGGATTCTTCGATCCTTGAGATCGTCTTCGGTGATTTTGCCCACGGTCTTGCCATCCACATAGAGCATGTCGCAGGGCACCTTGCCAACAACCTGTGCAACGCCATCCTTGAGGTCTACAACCGCACCGTCTTCGACGATCAAGGTTCGCTCGGGTGCGACACCGGTTCTGATTGCCAACTTCGCATTGGCATCTAGGTGCCGGTACTCGCCGTGAATCGGCATGACGTTCTTTGGCTTGAGGATGTTGTAGCAGTAGAGCAGCTCTCCTGCGGCAGCGTGACCCGAGACGTGAACCTTGGCATTGCCCTTGTGCACGACATTGGCACCAAGCCTGGTTAGGCCGTCGATTACTCGATAAACCGCGTTCTCATTGCCCGGAATAAGGGAGCTCGCAAGCAACACGGTGTCTCCCTCACCAAGCATGATCTGGTGGTCCAGATTTGCAATGCGAGATAGCACAGCCATCGGCTCACCCTGGGAGCCAGTCGACATAAATACGATCCGGTTATCCGGATAGTCCTGGGCATGCTTTTGCTCAATGATCAGGTTGTCCGGCACATTCAAGAACCCGAGGTCTGAGGCAATACCCATGTTGCGCACCATAGAACGACCTACAAATGCCACCTTGCGGTTGTTGGCAGCGGCCGCGTTTAGCACCTGCTGCACTCTGTGGACGTGCGAACTGAAGGATGCAACCACAACCTTGCCCGGAGTCTTGGCCATCACGGTCTCGATTGCCGGCCCGATGTCGCGTTCTAAGGGTGTGAAGCCGGGGGTGTCGGCGTTGGTGCTGTCGACCATAAAGAGGTCTAGCCCCTCTTCGCCAATGCGAGCAAAGGCGCGCAAATCCGTGAGCCTGCCATCAAGTGGCAGCTGGTCCATTTTGAAGTCGCCGGTAGCAAGGACTGAACCCGCAACTGATCGAATCATCACAGCGAGGGCGTCAGGAATCGAGTGGTTTACCGCAACGAACTCAAGCTCGAATGGGCCCAGCTTCTCGCGTTGTCCCTCTGCAACCGTGTGAGTGAAGGGGGTGATGCGATGCTCCTTGAGCTTCGCCTCCACCAGCGCAAGGGTCAACCTGGAACCAAGGATCGGAATGTCTTTGCGCATGCCGAGCAGGTAGGGAACTCCTCCGATGTGGTCCTCGTGGCCATGCGTGAGAACCAGACCTGAGATTCGATCGAGCTTGTCCTCCAAGTATCCGAGGTCCGGCAGAATCACATCAACACCGGGCTGGCTCTCCTCAGGGAAGAGCACGCCGCAGTCGATAATCATGATCTGGTCGTCCAACTCGAAAACGGTCATGTTTCGACCAATTTCGCCAAGGCCACCGAGTGGAATGATGCGCAGCGTGCCGCGCTCTAACTTGCCAGGAAGTTCCACTAGCGAGTTGTCCCGGCTACCTTGGGTAGTGCACCACCGGCAGCCGCATTCCGATCAGGTCGGAAGTTATCAAAGTTCAATCCGGGCACGCTCAGCACCTGGTCAATGCCATTCTCAATGGCTGCCGCTTCGTGATCTTCTGGGCCAACGAGAGGCAAGCGCACCCTCGGGGAGTTGATCAGTCCAAGACCGTGCAGCACATACTTGGCGGCTACAGTTCCTGGAACATGCGACATGATTGCGCGCTGCAACGGCTCAAGGGCGTTGTGTACTTTCAACGCGGCGTGGAAATCGTTCGCGTTAGTAGCATCCACAAGCTCGCGGTACGCGTGTGGCGCGATGTTCGCTGTCACACCAATCAAGCCAGTTGCACCCAGCGATAGGTGAGGCAAGACATTGGAATCGTCACCCGAAAAATACATCAGCCCAGTCTCAAGCATTAGACGTGAGGCTTGGGCCAGGTCTCCCTTGGCGTCTTTGATGGCAACGACGTTTGGGTGCTTGGCTGCTCGGTGGAAAGTGTCATAAGAAATCGCGACACCGGTTCTGCCTGGAATGTCATAAAGAATGACTGGCAGGTCAGTGGCATCAGCAATCAGCCTGAAGTGAGTCAGGATTCCGGCCTGAGTTGGCTTGTTGTAATAGGGGGTGACGATCATGACGCCGTCAGCGCCGGCCTTTTCGCTTGCTTTATAAAGCTGGATTGCGTGCGCGGTTTCGTTCGAGCCTCCGCCAGTGATGATCTTTGCGCGTCCAGCCGCAACCGACTTTCCGACCTCAACCAACTTGATCTTCTCGGCGTCGGTGAGCGTGGAGGTTTCCCCGGTAGTTCCAGTCACGACGACACCATCAGCGCCGTTTGAGACTATGTAGTCAATGTGTCGCTCGGTAGCATCCCAGTCGACCTCGCCCTCGGCAGTCATAGGGGTCACCAGTGCCACCAGGACCTGGCCAAATACATCGGGTTCGCGCGTTACCATCCGGCTAAGCCTAATGGCTAAGCAGGACTCGAGACTAGGGCGCTACGCGACCGTTCTCGTTGAAGGAGGCATAGCTGAGCGGCATCAGAGCGGCCCAGTAGTCCTCCATCTTCTCCGCAACCATCTCGATCTCGCGCTGCGGGAACGATGGGAAGTGAGTGCCTTCGCGCTTGGTGCGCAGCGACAGGAAATTCATCAGCGAGCGAGAGTTCATGGTCACATACATCGATGAGTAGATGTTCAGTGGCAGCACAATTCTTGCCACCTCGCGAGCAACCCCGGCTTCGAGCATGCGCTGGTAGGCCTCGTAAGCGGCGCGGGTAACCGCCATGGTCTCCTGCTCAACCAGTGCGGTCTGCTCAGCTGTGCCGTCCTCAAAGTCATAAGCTCCAGGCTTTCCAACCTGAATCAGTTTGCGGTCTGGGCCAGGAACGTAGAAGACCGGACGCAGTTCACGGTAACGGCCAGACTCTTCGTTGTAGCTTGCGATGCGGTGACGCATGAATTCGCGAAATACGAAGATTGGTGCCTGGACGTAAAAAGTCATGGAGTTGTGCTCAAAGGGAGAGCCGTGGCGATCGCGCATCAAATAGTTGATCAGGCCGCGGTCGCGCTTCTCGACCTCGGCACCGACCTCTCGCGCGCTGTCGAGGGTCTGCTCGCCCTGGGTCGAAACCCTGGCTGCAAAAAGGACGTCGGCATCGGAGGCACTGGAACGAACCAGCTCAACGGTCACATCGCTACGGAATTCAATTTCACTCACGGAGCAAAGCCTAAGGGGAAACCAAAAAAGTAAAAAAGCGAAACACTAGGCTGCCAAAATCCATCTTCGCCTAACCTTTCTCAGGTGGAAACTTCGCTGATTGCAACCCTTAGCCTTTTGGCTCTAGGAGTTATCGGCGGCGTTGTCTTCAAGTCGCTTCAGGGCAAGGGGCGCAGAGTCAGCTCACAAGAGATTGTCGACCTTGCAAAGCTCAAGGCCCACAACAACGAGCTGCCAATAACTGAATACGGTAAGAAAGCGACTTTGGTTCAGTTTTCAACCCAGTACTGCGGTCAATGCCCTGGTGTAAAGCGGACACTGTCGCAGCTCGAATACCGCCTCGGTGGTCTTCGATTTGCAGAGGTTGACATCACTGAGCGACTGGACGTGGCCGCCCACTTCAACATCAGTCAGACGCCAACAGTGTTCTTGCTGGATGAGAAGGGCCACCTCATCTACCGCATGGGAGGCGTGCCAAAAATGAACCAACTCATGGAAGAACTAGGGAAATTAGGCGTGAAATGACAGAAATCAAAAGAATCGATCCACGTGGACCAAGATTTGGTGCCGGCATTACCTCGGCACTCTCGCTTGCAAGCTTTGCGCTGAGTTTGCAGTTTGGCTTTACTGCTGGCTACCCGCTGATGGCGACGCTTTTCGCACTTTTTGCCTGGAGCGTCTTCTCTCCAAAGAATCATCCCTATCAGCTGATCTTCCACAATCTGGTTCGCCCGCGACTCAAAGCGCCAACTGAACTCGAAGACCCGAGGCCTCCTCAGTTTGCCCAAAAGGTTGGCTTTAGCTTCGCGATTCTCGGCACGGTTGGTGGACTCTTCATCAGCGTGCTGGTTCCGATTGCGGCGGCATTCATTTTCATCGCCGCGTTCTTGAACGCGTTCTTTGGCTTCTGCCTCGGTTGCCAGATGTATTTAGGGCTGAGGCGATTCGGAATTATTCGCTAGGGCAATCGCCTTGCGAATGGCGGACCGAGCACGCTTTCTGTCGCCGTTGGCGTCATATGCCTGACCCAACTGATACCAAAGCTGCCAGCTCTCATTCTCACCAAGGGCCGCACTAACTCTCTCAAACTCGCGCTGAGCCGACTCCTTGGTTGCCTTGCCCGAGGCGCGAAACTCCAGAGCCAGATCTGCAACACCTTCGGCATCTAGCCGCTTCCCCAGTTTCTGAGCCTGGAAACCAAATCGAAGCTCTGAAAAGATGCTCCAGATAGCGATGACCGGTAGGACCATGATTGCCAAACCCATGAATTGGGCAAAGAGGTTAGCTTCTTGGAGCAAGATCAAGCCTCGTCCCGCGAGAGAAAAGACCCAGAGCAAGGTCAGAGCGCTCATCACGCCCACCCAGATCTTGATTCCCATTTACTTCAGAACGGCATCTAAGCCGACTTCGAGACCTGTATGGGCATGCGCGTACTCGATGCTTCGCAAAATGCCAAGCGAGTAAGCGCGGTGTGAGGAAACATCGTGAGAAAGCACAAGTTGCTCAGCCTCGCCTCCGAAAATAACGTCCTGCTTCGCAGAAACCCCGGGCTGACGCAGCGAATGAATTGGAACACCGTTGTGGATCTCACCCCTGGCCTGCTGACCGGCTCCGGGAATCAGGTGGCTAGCAGCTTGAGCCGCAGCAATCTTTTCCGCCGTGGCGATAGCCGTGCCGGATGGGGAATCAACTTTGCCCGCGTGGTGAGCCTCGATGATCTCTACCGATGCAAAGTGCTTTGCGGCCTCGGCACTGAAGCGCTGCAGCAGCATTGAGCCAATCGAGAAGTTCGGAACCACAACAACTCCTGCTTTTGGATGAGCGGCAAGCCCTCTCTCAATTCCAGCGAGCTTGGCCTCGGACCAGCCGGAGGTGCCAACGAGAATCTTGAGATCATGCTCGATTGCAAAGCTCACCATCTTTGGTGAGACATCGGGAAGCGTGAAGTCAACCACCACGTCTGCACCCAGCATGAGATTAAGATCTGAGTTTGAACCCAGGGAAGCGTGAAGCTTTAGGTTTGGGTCAGCATCCACCAGATCTCTGGTCAGTGAACCCATTCGTCCCGAAGCACCGAGAATCGCAACACTAATCATGGTCAAAACCTATCAAGCCAGCTTCTCTAGGTGTTCAAGTCCCTCGCCCACAACTACAAGTGAGGACTCCTTAGCCACCAGATCCTGAGCCACCCTCTGAATGTCACTGAGCGTCACAGCGCTAAAGCGCTCCAGAACCTCAGGGATGCTCAGGTACTCGCCATTACCAATTTCTGCTCCCAATAAGCGGTTCATTCGAGCAAGAGAAGACTCAAAGCGAAGCGCGAGGCCACCAGACAGGGAGCCGAGTGCGAGCTCAAGCTCTGCCTGCTCTGCCCCATCCTGAGCCAAAGCGCCAAGCTGCTCGCGCATCAGGGTTACAACCAGCTCTGCATTTTCAGGATTGCAGCCTGCATACATGCCGAAGTAGCCGGTTTCGTTATAACCCTGCTGGTAGCTGTATGTCGAGTAAGCGAGGCCGCGGTCCTCACGGATGGACTGGTAGAGCCTGGAGCTCATTCCCCCGCCAAGGATTGTGTTCATCAAACCAAACGCGTAGCGATCCGGATCTGAAGCGGACATGGACTCGAAACCAAGCAAAATGTTGGCCTGATTGAAATCGTGCGAGATGTTCGTGAACCTGGCAGCCCCAGCCAGCGCTGGCTTTTCATGGAAGCGCCGTGGCTTTGGACCCTGGCTCCCAGTAAATCCCGCTGCTGCCAGGTGAGATTCGACTAGGGCGACAAACTCTTCGTGGTTTACCCCGCCGGCAGCAGTCACAATCAGCCCACTTGGGACGTAGTGCTCTTTGTAGTGCGAGAAAACCTTGTCCCGGCTAACCGCGAGAATGCTTTCCTTTGTGCCACCAATCGGACGACCGAGTTCGTGATTGGGCAATAGCGCTGCAGCGAGGGCCTCGTGGGCTATGTCCTCTGGGTCGTCCTCGTTCATGGCTAGCTCTTCGAGAATCACAGTGCGCTCGGTCTCAAAATCCTGCGGATCGATGCGAGCCGAGGTAAACATGTCCAAAATCACATCCAGCGCCAGTGGCACTGCGGCATTCTGAACCCTGGCGTAGTAGCTGGTGTACTCCTTCGAAGTCGCGGCATTCGAAGATCCACCAACTGAGTCAAATGCAATCGAAATCTCTCTTGAGCTTCTGCGCGGGGTTCCCTTGAACAGCAGGTGCTCCAAAAAGTGAGTCGATCCAAAACCCTCGGGATCTTCATCCCTCGAACCGACCGGAACCGAGGCCGCTAGGGCCACCGAGGGCGCCCCGGGGACCTCCTCAGTGAGAATGCGAACACCGCCGGGCAGCAGGGTCCTTGAGACCCTGGCCGCCTCAGCGGTGAACGATAGAGATTTATCTAGGTGTAGATCCAAGTTACTCTTCCGAGGCTCCCTGGTCTTCACCCTCGACAACTGGGGAAAGCGATAGCTTGCCGCGGTCATCAATCTTGGTGAGCTCAACCAGAATCTTCTGGCCGACCTCGAGGATGTCTTCGACATTCTCAACGCGCTTGCCACCAGAGATCTTCTTGAGCTCGGAGACGTGGAGCAGACCGTCCTTGCCTGGAAGAAGCGAGATGAAGGCACCGAAGGTGGCCAACTTCACAACTGTTCCAAGGAAGCGCTCGCCAATCTCGGGAACGTGAGGGTTAGCAATCGCGTTGATTGCAGCCTTTGCAGCGTCAGCGCTCTCGGCGTTGGTGGCGCCAATGTAAACGGTGCCATCGTCCTCAATCGAGATGTCAGCTCCAGTGTCGTCCTGGATCTGGTTGATCATCTTGCCCTTCGGGCCAATGACCTCACCGATCTTGTCCAGTGGAATCTTCACCGCAATTACGCGTGGTGCGTATGCAGATAGCTCATCTGGCTCGTCGATAGCTTCGTTCATCACGTCAAGGATGAATAGACGTGCATCCTTGGCCTGACCCAGAGCCTTTGCAAGCTCAGCGGATGGAATTCCATCCAGCTTGGTGTCCAGCTGGATTGCGGTGATGAAGTTGCGGGTTCCGGCAACCTTGAAGTCCATATCGCCCAAGGCGTCTTCGGCTCCAAGAATGTCAGTTAGCGCTGCGTACTGAGTCTTGCCGTCAACGGTGTCTGAGATCAGACCCATCGCGATACCAGCTACCTGGTCGCGCAATGGAACACCAGCGTTTAGCAGTGACAGAGTCGATGCGCAAACGCTACCCATGGAGGTCGAACCGTTTGAGCCAAGCGCCTCTGAAACCTGACGGATGGCGTATGGGAAGTCCTCGCGCTTTGGCAGAACTGGAACCAGCGCGCGCTCTGCAAGAGCACCGTGACCAATCTCGCGACGCTTTGGAGTTCCAACACGGCCAACCTCACCGGTGGAATAAGGAGGGAAGTTGTAGTGGTGCATGTAGCGCTTTGAGGTCTCCGGGGTCAAAGCGTCAAGCTGCTGCTCCATCTTGAGCATGTTCAAGGTAGTGACACCAAGGATCTGAGTCTCTCCGCGCTGGAAGATTGCAGAACCGTGGGTGCGAGGAATTACGGCAACCTCAGCATCAATCAGACGAATGTCAGCTAGACCTCGACCGTCGATGCGGATGCCCTCTTTGAGAACACGGGTGCGCATTACCTTCTTGGAAACTGACTTGTATGCAGCAGAGAACTCAATCATCTGAGCTTCGCTCAAAACACCTGCCAGCTCTTCCTTTACGCGGGACTTGACCTGGTCGTCAGCATCCTGACGCTCTTGCTTGTCTGCGATCTGGTAGACCTTCACTAGGTCAGCCTCGGCTGCCTTGGCAACTGCGGCGTAAACCTCGTCGCTGTATGGCAAGAAGACTGGGTAGTCAGCGGTTGGCTTAGCTGCAACCTTGGCAAGCTCGTTCTGAGCGCGAACCAGTTCTTTTAGGAATGGCTTCGCTGCCTCAAGACCCTCAGCAACAACCTCTTCGTTTGGAGCCTTGGCTCCAGCAGCGATTAGGTCGAGCGCGTTCTCGGAGGCCTCGGCCTCAACCATCATGATCGCGACGTCTTCCTTGCCACCCTCGTTGATTACGCGACCTGCAACGACCATGTTGAACACGGCCTTCTCAAGCTCGGAGTGCTTAGGGAAAGCAACCCACTGTCCCTCGATCAAAGCAACGCGAACACCGGCAACTGGACCGGAGAACGGAAGGCCTGCGATCTGGGTTGACATGGAAGCTGCGTTGATTGCAACCACGTCATACAGCTCGTCTGGAGCAATTGACATGACGGTCACAACAACCTGAATCTCGTTGCGCAGACCATCCGCGAAGGATGGGCGCAGTGGACGGTCGATCAAGCGGCAAGCCAGGATGGCTGCGGTTGATGGGCGACCCTCACGACGGAAGAATGAGCCAGGAATCTTTCCTGCCGCATACATGCGCTCTTCCAAGTCGATAGTTAGCGGGAAGAAGTCGAACTGATCCTTCGGCTGCTTTGATGCTGTGGTGGCGGAGAACAGCATGGTCTCCTCGTCAATGTAGACGGCGGCAGCGCCAGCTGCCTGCTGTGCCAAACGACCGGTCTCAAAGCGAATTACGCGCTTTCCAAACTTGCCGTTATCGATTACTGCTTCTGCGAATTTAATCTCTGAGCCTTCCATGGCTCCTCCTTCTAATACTGCGCAGCAAAACCTCGTGCGCGAATCGCACGATATTTGCTACTGGAGGAAGGACAGGCTGCCCTTGTGAAGTGCTGGTCGTCAGTAAAAAATCTTGGGGCAGTAAACCCAAAACCTTCCACCGAGGACCCGCCTTCGAAACCTCTTACCTAAAGCCTAACAATTTAGTCACGAATTACCTAGGACAAACAGCCCGCAAAAGATAAAGCCCCCGCCATAGGCGAGGGCCAAATCAATGAAACTAAATTTATCGACGAAGTCCGAGACGCTCGATCAATGCACGGTAGCGCTCGATGTCAACGTTCTGGAGGTAGCCGAGAAGACGGCGACGGCGACCAACTAGAAGCAGCAGTCCACGACGGGTGTGGTGGTCGTGCTTGTGGTCTTTGAGGTGCTCGGTGAGGTCTGCGATGCGGCGGCTCAGCACTGCAATTTGAACCTCTGGGGAGCCGGTGTCGCCAGGCTTAGTGGCGTATTCCTCGATGATTTGGGTTTTGACGCTTGGGTCCAATGCCATTTGCTGATCCTTTCAATCCGCTGCGCGGCGCCTCAAACACTGTGTTCGGGGCTCTCTTTATCCGCGGCCGTTACACGGCAACCTGAGAAGTCTAGAGAAAACTCGCCGAAATTGCTAGGCGGTGGTTCCCTCATCCATTGAACTCAGCGGTTCGGGTTCGACATAGCGATTGCCGTCATAGAAGGACTTGGTGGGCCGAAGAGCCAAAACCAGAAAGACAACGAACGCAGCTATGAACAGTCCGAAAATCGGAATAACTAGGAAGATAAGCGACATCAACTCCTCGGTGCCAAGCATCTGACCACTTGGTGCACTCGATAGAACTGTGATAACACCAACTGCGGCGAAAAACCCGTACCCGACTGGAACCAGTTGAATAAGCAACCACTTGGCGCTGAACCCAGCATCGTGAAAACGTCTTGCTGTGACCGCGAGATTTGGAAGTAAGAGAATCAAACTGGCAAGGTTTGTGATTGGCGTGGGCTGGGAGAAGGTCATTTCCAGGTTCTGCATCCAGTCTGGAGATGCCATAGGGGCTGGCCAGATAACACTCTCGAGGGTAGAAAGCACAATCGAGAGAAGAATGGTAAACAGCACCCAGTACCAAAACTCGCTGCGCGAGGCCCGACCTTTGAAGTTGACGTAGTTTCTGAATCCTGCGGCGATTGCCCCTGTAAAGCTCATTTTCGAAACCTACTCCCCCAGCAAGCTAGCCGCAACCGCAACATCCTTGCCGATTTGCTCAACCAAGGCCTCTAATGAATCAAACTTCGCCCAGCCACGGACCTTCTCCACGTACTCGCAAGTCACGATCTGGTCGTAAAGATCGAGATCATCGCGCCCGATGACGTGAGACTCCAAGAGTCTTGGGACCTCCGCTACCGAATCATTTGTTCCAACCGAGTGGGCTGCTGGGTAGCGAACCCCATTAGCCAGAAGATATCCCGCATAAACACCGTCGGCAGGAAGGTATCCTTCCGCTGCACGAGAGATGTTGGCCGTTGGAAAACCTATGGTGCGCCCAAGCTTTCGACCATGCTCAACTACACCTGTGGTCTCGTGGTTTCGACCAAGAAGTATTGCGGCTTCAGCGACATTGCCCTCATCTAGCAGAGCACGGATTCTCGTGCTAGATATCTTGCTCGAGCCCAAGGTGACATTGCGAACCTCGCGAGCGCTAAAGCCCTGAGATTGCCCGATTCTTCTGAGGTCCTCAATGGTCCCTTTGCCGCCTGACCCAAACCTGAAACCCTCACCAACCATCACCACTCGAGCCCGAAGCGGAACCAGATACTTTGCGACAAACTCTTCCGGTGACAAAGAGGCAAGCGCTTGGTCAAAAGTTGCGGTCAGCACCAGGTCGATGCCTTCACCTTCTAGGAGTGCGGCTTTCTGAATTGGGCCAATTATTGACCTTGGAGCACCTGCTGGATCAAAGAGTGTTCTGGGGTGCCGATCAAATGTGAACACTGTAGCGGCGAGCCCAGCCTCTTCACTTAGTTCTACTAACTCGTGAAACAGCTGTTGATGTCCAAGATGGACACCATCAAATTTACCGATGGCCACAGCTGTATCAGCAAAATCCTCGGGGAGCTCTCGTGGGCTAGCTATTTGCAGCACGATGCCTCCAAAGCCAGATAAGGCCAACGATCGGCAGGATTAGCGGCACGTATCCGTAACCAGACCCAAAACCTGACCAGACCGATGGGTGAGCAAACAACTCCGGTAGAGCCAAACTCATAACCCCAACAATCAAGACTCCTGCAAGCTCAAAACCCAATGCCAGGAGAGCTAACCTTCGACCTCTGATTCCCAGCGAAAGTGCGATGGTGGCAACGACGTAGACAGCCGCAGCAATGGCTGAGAGCGAGTACGCAACGGGGGCCTCCGGGAACTCCTTTATCAACTGATAAATGGCCCTAGCAGATGCAGAGACGGCAAAAACCCAGTAAACCGCAACAAGAAGGCGGCCAAATCCGAGTTGGGTTGACACCCCTCGAGTTTATCGAAGATTACTGCTCTTCGATTTCCACGATCTCTGGCACTGGGAGCCCCACCCCGAGAAGGCTGGCTGACGCAATTCTGAGATCTTCACCCATTGCCAACAGCGAAGTTGTTGCGACAACACCCTGAGCATCAAGCCTTACGGTGTAACGGGCAAAAGCTCGCTTTGTGAGGTTGTCCTCACCACAGATTGTGAGACTTACAGGGTAGACCGCCTCATAAGGAACAGCTACTTCGCTTGTGCCTGGTGAGGGTTGTGGCTGCAGCTCAGGGTCATAGGTGGCAATAACCTGATTCTCCTGGCTGGAGAATCCAAATTTTGTTCCTCCGGCGTAGATCGACTGCTGCTCGGAGACGATGAAGGATCCGTCCTCGAGGGCTAGGTTGATCGGCGTCATGCCAGCCACAAGGGAGTCAGACTTCGGAATCAAACCAATCGTGCCTGCTTCGAATTCAAACGCTAAGTCCGAGAAGTAGGCGGACTGATCGTCGCTCAAGAGTGAGAAAGCAACCGTTTCTCCTGTCAGTTGGGCGGTCCAATTCTCCATGGCGGATATGGTTTGCTGCAGACTTGACTCCAGCACCACAATCTCAAGGTCAGGTAGCTCAACGTCAGGATTGTCCTTAGCGATTGCCTCGTCGCTCCAGTTAGTTATAGAGCCGGAGAAGATACCTTGGATGGCCGCCGGAGAGAGATTTAGTGCGAAAGCTTCGTCGAGGTAAAACACAATCGAAGATGCATCAAAAGCGACAGGTGCTATTGCAAGGGGCTCACACTGCGCTGGACTCGCGCTAATTATGATGTCGGCCTCGTCACTGGCCTCAACTACGTTGACCTCCAGTTCAGGGCAGTTTTCCATAGCGATCTCGGCCCAGGTGTAACCGAGGTCTACGAAGCTGTAGTCAACAAAGACGTTCACCGGGCCTGGCTCACCGCACTGAACCTGCTGTTCAGCCTGAGCTACGAGGAGCGATTGAGGGATAGGAGGGTCACACGCGGTTAGGGTGAGCGAAGCTGCGATTGCCATTAGGGCTACCACTATCGGACGCCTCATATTGTTTTCCTCCGTTTCGAAGAGAGGACCGAGGCGACGAATCGCCTCGGTCCACCCTGACTTCGACCTTTGTTACTTTACGGTTGCAAGCAACTGGTTTGCGCGCTTCTGGAAAGATCCAGAGAAGGCGACGTAACCAAGCTTTGCTCCCTTTGATGGAACACACGTGTTCACGACGTAGCCAAGGAAGTCCTTGGCGGCGGCGGACTTAGCGGCGTTGGTGGACTTGGTTGGAGCCATGGCGTAAGCAACTAGCACGATTGAGTAGTAGTTGGTGGTCTTCTTGCCGGTTGAGTCCTGACCTGCGGTCTTGCGGTAGTCAAATAGCACCTCACCGTTGGTCTTCATGGTCTGCGCTGCTAGGAAGTTACGCGCGGTTGCTACTGAAGGCTTTACGAACTTCTTAGCACCGTTCTCAACAGCGGTTAGACCAAAGCCAGCCTGAAGAGCATCTGCTAGGTCAAGGTAACCGATGGAGTAAGGAACCTTCACCATCTCGGCGCGAACACCCTGGTTCTTGTCTCCAGCTATACCTACTGCTGCGTTACCGGTTGCGGTCACCCAGCTGTCGTTCTGGACCCATGGCTTACCCACGGTCTGCTTTAGCCAGTTAGCGAAGTTGTTGGAGGTTCCGGAACCGTCCTTGCGGTAAACAACGGTGAACTTCTCGTTTGGAAGCTTGATGCCCTTGTTTACAGCTGCAATCTTCGGGTCATTCCACTTGGTGATCTTGCCCAAGAAGATGTCGGAGATTAGTGCAGGGGTCAGACGGAAGTTCTTCAGCTCTGGAGCGTTGTAGGCAACCGCGATAGGACCGGCAACGGCTGGAATGTAGGTGAACGGGAATGCTGGCTTACCCGAGGTGTATAGCGAGTCGGATGCACCGAAGGTGGTGGTGCCCGCAGTGAAGTCTCTCTTACCTGTGGATGATCCAGCAGGGTTGTAGGAAACGGTGTGATCGGTGTATCCAGCGATACATTCAGCGAACATCTTTCCTGCGTATGAGGAACCAGATCCTGAGATGGTCTCAGCGTTGGCGGCTGGGGCAATTGCTAGAGATCCTAGGACCAAAGCAATAGCGGTGATAAAAGCGCTCTTTCTGCGCATGAGCTTCTCCTTACAAGTAATGAATGTCGAGTCGACACCTCTAGACAATTTGCAGAGCATTAAATCGAGTTGTTTATTTAGCAAACGTAACTAGGCGGAAAAGTAAACTTTGGGTTAACCGAAGTGTCCGTTGACGTAGTCGTTGGTTCTATCGTCACTCGGACGAGTAAAAATCGTCTGAGTTGGACCGAATTCCACCACGTGACCAGGCTCTCCGTCATCCGCCAAGAAGAACGCAGTCTGGTCAGAAATTCTTTGCGCCTGCTGCCTATTGTGGGTAACGATCACAATCGTCATTGAGTCTTTCAACTCCAATATTGTTTCCTCAATGCGTCTTGTGGAACCGGGGTCGAGGGCGGAGCAGGGCTCGTCCATCAGCATTACGTCCGGAGTCATCGCGAGACCTCGAGCTATGCACAAACGCTGTTGCTGACCACCGGAAAGCGAAATCGCTGGGTCACCCAAGCGGTCCTTCACTTCATTCCACATAGAAGCCCTGCGTAGCGAGGTCTCGATGATTTCTTCCGAGTTGGGTGTCTTCTGGCCCGAGAGCTTCAAGCCGGAAACTACGTTCTCGCCGATAGACATGGTTGGGAATGGGTTTGGCTTTTGGAAGACCATGCCGATTTTCAGGCGAACATCAACGGGGTCTACACCACGGTCGTAAATATCGCTTCCATCTACCAAAACCTTGCCTGAAAGTCCTGCGCTGGGAATAAGCTCGTGCATGCGGTTTAGGGTTCGGATAAAAGTTGACTTACCGCAACCCGATGGGCCGATCAGGGCGGTGACTTGGTTACCTGGAAAAGTGAGTGAAACGTCCTTTAGAACGTGACGCTGCCCAAACCAGACATTTATGTTCTCGGTCTGTAGGTGGGATATCGATTCAACCATTTACTTTTTAGCCTTTCTAGCTTTGCGTGGCGCCGAGGCTACGCGCGCGAGGGTAAAGATAACTGCCACCAGGATCATGATGGTTGCGGCTGCTCCCCATGCGCGAGCAATCGAACCATCAGTTCCAAACGAGAGGTTCAAGAACAGGTAGGTCGGAAGAGAGGCCATTCCATCTGAGAACAAGTTCCAGTTAGTTCCATTGTTGCTGAAGATAGTCAGTAGAAGTGGCGCAGTTTCCCCAATGATCCTGGCGATTCCCAGGAGGATCGCAGTCACTATTCCGGAACGCGCCGCAGGCAGGGTCACCATAAAGAAGGCCCTCCACGATGGTGCACCCAAAGCCAAAGCGCCGTTGCGAAGCTCCTTTGGTACTAGCCTCAGGGATTCCTCTGCGACTCGGCTAACAGTTGGCAACATGAGAGGAACTAGGGCTAGCGAGCCTGCGTATCCCGCATAGGAACTCACACCTGACGCAATCAACATTGAGTAAATGAAAAGCCCAGCTACAACCGAAGGTAATCCACTCATTGCCTGAAGCATGGTCCGAATCAGTCCCCTGGACTTGCCCTGGGTTTCTGTGATGTAGACCGCAGTAGCTACCCCCAGCGGCACCGTGATCAGAGTTGTGAAAAATACCACCAAGATGGTGCCGACGAGAGCATGGCCCAGTCCGCCATAACTCAGGTCAGTAGTGGGACCCACGTACTTATTGTTCTGAAAGAAGAAATGCGGGCTGAGGGCTTGGAATCCAGTTGCAAAGACGGACCAAACCACACTCAGTAGCAAAATGAGCACGAATGCAGACAGGAAGAAAGTCACGACCACAAGCAAGCCATCCGCGATTCCACGGCGGCCGTACCCAACGAAACCAGCTATCGCTCCACCCAAAAGCTGTAGGGGAAGAAAAACAGCAAACAGTGCAACGATGAAGTCGACCCCGGAACTGGCCCAAATGCCAAGCGAGGCGACCAACGGCAGCACGCTGACAAGAATTACTGTGCTTCTCAGCCTTGGGGCTACCTTCGACCAGGGCTTCGAATCAATCGGACGCTCGACGGGGGCGAGAGGCACTCTTGAGGTACTCACACGTTCCTCCATGGCTGAGCTCGGTTCACAATGAAGGAAGCCAGAGCATTCACGATTAGGGTGACCACGAAGAGAACGACGCCGGCTGCCATGAGGGCTTCGATCTCGGTTTGGCTAGCCTCTCCGAACTTGGAGAGAACCAAGGAAGCAACGTTGCCACCCTCTGGGTTCAGGATTTCAAACCAGTTGACCTTGTCGTAGACGAGGTTCAGAACGAAGTAAATCGCTACCGTCTCCCCCATCGCTCTTCCGAAGGCGAGCAGAATGCCTCCCACGATTCCTCCGGCAGAGGTAGGCAGGATCACCTTGCGAAGAGTAGATTCGCGATTCGCGCCCATTGCGATTGCAGCCTTGATGACCTCTTGGTCCATCTGTGAAAAGATTTCTCGAGTCACTGAAGAGATGATTGGAACAATCATGATTCCCAGGACTAGAGATGCTATGAACGGGGAGTTAGCAAAAGTTCCAGCGTCGTGGCTGAAGATTGGAATCCAACCAAAGGCCTCGTGCAGAGTTTCCGCCCAGCCCACTGCAACCGGGCCGAAAACAATCAAACCCCACAAACCGATTACGACCGAAGGAATGGCAGCTAGGAAGTCGATGAGGATGATGGCCGAGGTGGCTAGGAATCTCGGGGCGATGAATACGATGAAGTAGGCAATCGAAATCGCCATGGGAACCGCAATCACAGTTGCGAGAGCTGCGATGAGCAGCGTTCCATACAACTGCGGCCCAATTCGGAAAATTTGCGGTTCGACCGAACTATCCCAACCAACACCTGTCGCAAATGCCAGGATGCCCTGCTGCTCAAAGGCAGGATAGGCGCGCTGCAACAGGAAGATTAGGACAAGGAGAATGATGATGATGGCTGAGTACGCAGCTAGAGCCGCAACGCGGAAAAAGACTTTGTCTGCGAAGCGGTAAGGCTTCATCTGCAGGTCGCGCTTGGTCGCGTGCTCAAGTGACATGCGAGAAGTGTGAAGAGGCTAGGTAAAAAAGGGGTAGTTTCTTCATTAACAAAAGGTTAACTACTCACGGAGTTTTGTATAGGAACGGTTTGCATTCGGGCGGGTAGAGCGCGGATTCAAGGAACACAAGTTCGCAGCTGCCCCTAAACACCAACCCCGAACCAGAGAATGTGCATTCGATAGAGCATCACCGCAACCGTTAACCCTCCAAATCCAAGCACCATCATTGAATACTTGGTTCGCTCGGCTAAACCCCAGAAACCCGCGGCCAAGGGAACGATGATTGCCACTATCAAATAGCCAAAGAATTCAAGTGTGTCGGTTTGGGCCCGCTGCCCCGCGATAACGAGCGCGGTTGAAATGAGCAGCTGCATTAAGAGCCCGGCTTCAATTCCGGCCATAGCCATGATTGCCAAGGGGCCAGGCTTAGTTCCAAACAAGCCAGCACCCAGCAGCACGATTCCGACAGCGACTGAATACCAAACCAGCACCAGGTAGAAGAACTCGATCAACTTTCCTCGCTCGCAACCACGATCTGTGATCGATACAGCCCGTTGGAAAGTGCAGAAATTGCGACCAGTGCACCCTGGTGCGACAAGGCCAATACCTCTGCGTCTGCATCAAGCTTGAGGGGCTTGCCGTGGTGAACGTCAACCACCTCTGCTTCACTGAGTTCTCGATTTGGGTAAAGCTTCGCTGTTGCCTCAAGAAGAGGTGTCAGAACAATCTCGTCACCAAGGTCCTGAGCCGCTTCTATTGAATAGCTACCGATGGAAGTCCGGCGAAGAGCGGTTAGGTGACCACCAACGCCAAGGGCTAATCCAATATCTCGAGCTAGGGCTCGAATGTAAGTGCCGGATGAGCAATCAACGACTGCATCAAAGTCGATGAACCCACCATCAACCCGCAGCTCTGAGAACCGATCGAAACGTGAAATCAGCACTTCTTTTGGCTTCAGCTGGACTTCAACGCCCTCACGCACCAAGTCATAGGCACGCTTACCTTCGATTTTCTTGGCGCTGACAGAGCTCGGAGTTTGGAGGATTGATCCGTTTAGCTTTGAGATCTCATGATCCACCTGGGAAGCATTAATGCCGCTCGCATCGGTCTCATTGACAATCTCGCCCTCGGCATCATCGCTCACCGTGCTGGCACCGATACGAATTGTTGCCTGGTACTGCTTGTCCATTCCGATTAGGAATTGAAGCAGCTTGGTCCCCTGGTTAACCCCCAAGATCATCAAGCCGGTTGCCATGGGATCTAGCGTTCCAGCGTGACCGATCTTGCGGGTATTTAGCTTCTTGCGGAGCTTGGCAACCACATCGAAAGAAGTGATGCCCTGAGGTTTGTCTATTAGAACCAGTCCGCTAGCCATCGCTTGGTTTTTTCAGGTAAGGGTCTCTCTCCCCAGCTGGCTGAGCATTTTTGGCAAGCTTCTCAAGTTCTTGATCCCTGCGTCTAGCCTCAGCCAGAAGTTCATTCATGGCATCAGCAGTCTCAGGGACATCGTCTGAGATCAACTCGACCGTTGGTGTGATGCGAATACCGAGGTGCTTACCGATTTCTCCTCGCAGGCGACCGCGATTTGCCTCAAGAATTTCCTTGGATCTCGCCACCTCAAAGTCCGAGCCGAAAATCGTGTAGTAGAGGCGTGCTTGAGACAGATCGGGGGTCACCCTCACGTCAGTGAAGGTGACGAACCCCAAATCTGGATCTTTCACAACCTTCGCCAAAGCCTCGGCTGCCAGCACCTTGATGCGTTCGGCTAGCCGTCGGGCTCTCGCGTGATCAACCATTAGACCCTGGGCTTCTCGACCATCTCGTAGGTCTCGATTACGTCATCGATCTGGATGTCGTTGAAGTCACCCAGTCCGATACCACACTCGTAATCCGCCTTGACCTCGGTGGCATCGTCCTTGAATCTCTTCAACGAGTCGACCTTGAGGTTCTCCTTGATCATCTCGCCATCGCGCAGAACGCGAGCCATCGCGTTTCTGCGAATCAGGCCGCTGCGAACGTAGGAACCAGCGATGGTGCCGAACTTCGAGGACTTGAAGATCTCGCGCACCTCTGCGGTGCCGAGTTGCTTCTCCTCGTACTCTGGCTTGAGCATGCCCTTAAGGGACTGCTCAATATCATCGAGAACGTTGTAGATAACGGTGTAGTGACGGATGTCAACACCCTCACGGTCAGCGCGCTCCTTGGCCTTGTTGTCCGGACGGACATTGAAGCCAATGATGACTGCAGAGTCAACCGTAGCCAGGTTGACGTCGGACTCGGTAATGGCTCCAACACCGCGGTGGATGATGCGCAGCTGTACTGAGTCGTCAACCTCAATCTTGAGCAAGCTGTCTTCCAGGGCCTCAACAGCACCGGAAACGTCACCCTTGATGATGAGGTTGAGAGATTCGACCTTGCCGTCCTCGAGCGCCTTGGTGAAGTCTTCGAGCGAAAGGCGCTTACGAGTCTTGGCAAGAAGTGCGTTTCTGTCTGCAGCTTCGCGCTTCTCTGCAATCTGCCTCGCCTGACGCTCGTCGTCGGCAACCACAAAAGTGTCTCCGGCACGAGGAACGGACTGCAGACCCAGAACCTGAACTGGTCTCGAAGGGAGTGCCTTCTCGACTGGCGCACCATTCTCATCGAACATTGCGCGCACGCGACCGTGTGAGGAGCCGGCGACAATCGCATCGCCAACCGATAGCGTTCCGGACTGAATCAGAACCGTTGCCACCGAGCCGCGACCGCGGTCGAGGTTGGCTTCGATGGCAACACCGCGAGCAGATCTCACAGGGTTGGCACGAAGGTCCAAAGCGGCATCGGCAGTCAGGAGCACGGCGTCCAAAAGACGGTCAATACCCTCGTTCTTCAGAGCCGAGACATTTACGAACATCACGTCGCCACCGTATTCTTCGGCAACCAGGCCGAATTCGGTTAGCTGCTGACGAATCTTGTCCGGGTTTGCACCCTCTTTGTCGACCTTGTTGACCGCGACCACGATTGGAACCTGCGCTGCTTGGGCGTGGTTCAGCGCTTCGATGGTCTGAGGCATCACGCCGTCATCAGCCGCGACAACCAAGATGGCAATGTCGGTGACCTGAGTACCACGAGCACGCATGGCGGTGAACGCCTCGTGACCCGGAGTGTCAATAAAGGTGATCGCTCGATCTTGGCCCTCGTGGGTTGTGTGAACCTGGTAGGCACCGATGTGCTGGGTGATGCCACCGGCTTCGCCAGCTACAACGTTTGCGCTCCTGATGGAGTCCAGGAGCTTGGTCTTACCGTGGTCAACGTGACCCATAACGGTTACGACCGGAGGCCTTGGAGCAAGATCCTCATCGTCTTCACCATCAATGTCGGTCGAGATGTCAAGACCAAAACCTTCGAATAGCTCGCGCTCTTCGTCCTCTGGTGAAACGATTTCGATCTTGTAGCCCAATTCCACACCGAGAATTTGGAAAGTTTCCTCATCCAGGGATGCGGTGGCAGTTGCCATTTGTCCCAGGTGGAACAAAACGGTTATCAGCTGACCCGAGTTGGCGCCAATCTTGTCGGCGAAGTCCTGAATTGAAGCGCCTCTGCGCAGTCGAAGAACGGTCGAACCGTCTCCTCGTGGCACCATGGTGCCACCTAGGCTCGGTGCTTCTCTCTGCTCAAATTCCTCGCGCTTAGTCCGCTTGGACTTGCGTGACTTACCTCTAGAACCACCCTTGCCGAACGCACCTGCAGTGCCCGCACCGCGCCCTGCGCGACCTGCTGGGCCTGGCCTGGTTGCATTTGGACCAAAGCCCGGCTTGCCACCGGCTGGTGCACCAAATCCGCTACCGGCAGGTCTTGGCGCTCCACCACCTGGGCGAGGAGCTCCACCGGGTCTTGGTGCGCCACCACCTGGTCTTGGCGCTCCACCGGCAGGACGAGGAGCCCCTGGCCTTGCTGGACGACCCATGCCCTGGTTGGGAGCGAACGGATTGTTGCCCGGACGAGCCATTGGGCGAGGGATACCCATGCCCTGGTTTGAAGAAAATGGATTGTTGCCAGCCCTTGGGGCTGGGTTCAAAGGTGCAGCAGGCTTCCCAGGTTCGGTCGCAACTGACCTTGGGGCCTCGACAACTGGCTCAACCCGCGGAGCCGGTGTCGGAGCTACTGGCTTGACCGCGGGCTTCTCGGCTTCCTTCTTCGGAGCCTCTTTTTTGGGCGCTTCCTTCTTTGGGAAAGCAGCCTTAAGTCTCGCCGCTACTGGCGGAGCGATTGTGGAGGAACCACCCTTGACGTATTCGCCAAGTTCCTCAAGTTTGGCCAAAGCATCCTTGGTATCAATTCCAAGTTCTTTAGCGATGTCGTATACGCGTGGAAGCGCCACTGATTTTCTCCTGTCTGGGGCCAACCCCTAGACAGGGCAGGCCTTAGTTTTGAGCGGGTCTCATTTCGAGTTACTCATTTATTTCAGCCATTTTTCTCTGCCTGATTCCTAAGCCATGCCTCAAGCGATGCCGTGCTGGCATCTCCTAAAGCGCGTTGAAGACCTCTTCGAGTAAGAACCAAATCTCCGCAGTGGGGATGAAACCAGGCTCCTCGACCCTGAAGCTTTCGCTCCGAATCAATAGAAAACTGATTCTCTTCCGTCACAACTTTGATTAGTTGCCCAACCGAATCTCGCTGGCGACAGCCAACACAGGTCCGAATAGGCTCCATTCTAGGGGCAGGGGTCAACTATCTGCTATTCCTGCAAAATACTGTCTGGCTGAATGTCAATCTTTGCACCCGTTAGTTTGGCGGCCAAACGGGCATTTTGGCCCTCTTTACCGATTGCCAATGAGAGCTGAAAGTCCGGAACCAAAACCCTCACGGCCTTGGTGGAGGCATCAATAACAAAGCTGTCGGAGACCCTGGCGGGAGAAAGTGCGTGAGCGACAAACTTCGCAAGATCCTCGGAGTAGTCAACGACATCGATCTTCTCCTCGTTAAGTTCTCCGCTAACTGCCCGCACGCGCTGACCCAATTCACCAATGCACGCACCCTTGGCATTGATGCCTGGCTCCCTGGCAATAACGGCGATTTTGGTGCGGTGACCCGCCTCCCTGGCAACCGATGCAATCTCCACCTGGCCCGAGGCAACCTCTGGCACCTCAAGGGCGAAGAGCTTGCGAACAAGTCCAGGGTGGGTTCTAGAAACAGTTACCTGAGGTCCCCTTGGTCCACGCTGCACGCCGGTCACGTAAACCCTGATGCGGTTTCCGTGCGAGTAGTCCTCGCCAGGAACCTGCTCCTCTGGCGGCATGAGTGCCTCGAGCGAACCGAGGTTAACGTAAACCATGTTGGAGCGCGATCCCTGCTGAATCTGGCCAGCGACGATGTCGCCCTCTTTGCCCTTGAATTCTCCGAGCAAGCTGTCATCAGAAATTTCACGCATGCGCTGGGCAATTACCTGCTTGGCCGCGAAGGCGGCAACGCGGCCAAAGCCTTCTGGGGTTACATCCTCTTCACCAGTTTGCTCGCCATCTTCATTGAGGATCGGTTTGAAGACCTGCACGTGACCAGTCTTGCGATCCAACACGGCGCGAGGGCCCTTGGTGTGGTCGGAGACGTGCTTGTAGTAGGCCGCCAGGATGGCAGCTTCGATGATGAGCACCAGTTCATCAAACGGAATTTCTTTTTCGCGCTCTAATAGCCTGAGGACTTGAAGATCGATATCCACCAGCCGCTCCTTCTTCTATTTAGCGCCGTGCAACAAGCTCAGCTAATGCAGATTCTAGCTTCACTGGAACCCGCTCACCGCTCCTGCGATTCCACAGCTCCACTTCGCCCTCTGCAACCCCGCGGCCACAGATGATGATCCATGGCATGCCCAAGAGTTCAGCGTCGGCAAACTTCACGCCCGGAGAGAGTTTTGGGCGATCGTCAAGCATGACCCTCAACCCAAGCTCCTGGGCCTGGGTAGCTATCTGCTCGGCGGCCTCAAACGCAACCTCATCCTTACCGGTTGCAATGATGTGGACGTTGGCCGGAGCGACTGACTCTGGCCAGATCAAACCCTTGTCGTCGTTGAATGCCTCTGCGATTACCGCGACAAGTCTTGTGACACCGATGCCGTAAGAACCCATGGTCACAGTCACGAGCTTGCCGTTCTCATCGAGAACCTTTAGGTCCAGTGCCTCGGCATACTTGCGTCCAAGCTGGAAGACGTGGCCAATTTCGATACCTCGTGCAAGCTCGAGCTCGCCCGAACCATCTGGGGCTGGGTCACCAGCTCGAATCTCCGCAATGTCGGCGATGCCGTCAGCTTCGAAGTCTCGGCCGTAAACCAAGTTGAAGACGTGCTTCTCAATTTGGTTAGCTCCCGTGATCCAGGAACTACCGACGAATACCCGAGGATCGGCTAGGTAGCGAAGCTTCGACTCTTGCTTCTCCCCCAGGTACTGCTTGCCATCTTTGGTTGGGCCGATGTAGCCCTTCACAAGGTGCTTGTGCTTTGCAAAATCAGCCTCGGTGGCCTGCTCAACATCGTTCGGTGAGAACCAAGCCTCCGCGCGCTTTTGGTCAACCTCTCGGTCACCTGGAACCCCGACAATTACCAGCTCGCGCTTACCTTCAGGGCTCACAAGTGCCAAGACCACGTTCTTTAGCGTGTCTGCAGCTCTCCATGGAGATCCCGCTCTTGGGTGCTGGGCATTTGCGAAGTCAACCAGGGTTGCAATGGTGGGGGTGTTTGGTGAATCGAAGACCTGGGCCTTTTCAATTCCTGAGAAGTCTCGAGCGGGAAGAGGTTCAAACCTCACCGCTTCAACGTTGGCCGCAAACCCACCCTTGGAGCGAACAAAAGTGTCTTCTCCAATTGGAGAAGGGTTCAAGAATTCTTCTGACTTCGAGCCGCCCATAGCGCCCGCATCAGCTTTCACGATTACATACTCAAGGCCGAGGCGGGTGAAGATTTTTTCGTAGGCGGTGCGCTGAGCCTGGTAACTCTTTTCGAGTCCCTCGTCGGCAACATCGAAGCTGTAGGCGTCCTTCATCACGAATTCGCGACCGCGCAAGAGACCTGCCCTTGGACGAGCCTCGTCGCGGTACTTGTTCTGGATCTGATAGATAGTCAGGGGAAGTTCTTTGTAGGAGCTGTAGAGGTCCTTCACCAAAAGTGTGAATACCTCTTCGTGGGTTGGAGCTAGGAGGTAGTCAGCATCCTTGCGGTCCTTTAGACGGAATATGTTGTCGCCGTATTCGTCCCATCGACCCGTTGCCTCGTAGGGCTCTTTTGGAAGCAGCGCCGGGAAGAACACTTCTTGAGCTCCCGCAGCGGTCATTTCCTCGCGGACAATCTGCTCGATTCGATTCTTTACCGCGAGACCCAGGGGTAGCCAGGTAAAGACACCGGGGCCGGTGCGACGAATGTATCCGGCGCGGACTAGTAGGCGGTGGCTGTCGACCTCAGCATCGCTGGGGTCCTCGCGCAGGGTCTTTAGAAATAGGTTGCTGAGGCGGTAGAGCATGGGCTCAATGTTAGCTACTCGCTGACGCTAACCGTCACGCTTCCGATCTCTGCGGTCTCCATGTCTGCGGCAATTCGGTTAGCCTCTGCGATAAGGGTCGCAACAATCTCGTCCTCTGGCACAGTCTTGATGATTTCACCCTTTACGAAGATCTGACCCTTGCCGTTTCCGGAGGCCACACCGAGGTCTGCCTCTCGTGCTTCACCCGGACCATTCACAACGCATCCCATAACCGCGACGCGGATTGGGACGGTTAGGTGCTGAAGACCCTCGGTAACGTCGTTTGCAAGCTTGTAGACGTCGACCTGTGCGCGGCCACAGGATGGGCAGGAGACAATCTCGAGCTTTCTTGGCCTGAGATTCAGGCTCTCTAGAATCTGGGAGCCCACCTTGATTTCTTCGACCGGCGGAGCGGAAAGTGAGACGCGAATCGTGTCGCCGATTCCCTGAGCCAAAAGAGCGCCAAAGGCAACGGAGGACTTGATAGTCCCCTGGAAGGCTGGCCCAGCCTCGGTAACTCCGAGGTGCAGTGGCCAATCGCCTCGCTCGGAAAGCAGCTGGTAGGCCTTCACCATCACGACGGGGTCGTTGTGCTTGACAGAGATCTTGAAGTCGTGGAAGTCGTGCTCTTCAAAAAGGCTCGCCTCCCAAACCGCTGACTCAACCAGTGCCTCCGCGGTTGGCTTGCCGTATTTCTCGAGCAAACGGGGGTCCAGCGAGCCGGCGTTAACACCAATGCGCAACGAGACGCCTGCGTCCTTGGCTGCCTTTGCAATTGCGCCAACCTGGTCGTCGAACTTGCGAATATTTCCAGGGTTCACGCGAACTGCGCCGCAGCCGGCCTCGATGGCCTGAAAGACGTACTTTGGTTGGAAGTGAATGTCTGCAATCACCGGAATCTGGCTGCGCTTTGCAATGATTCTCAGAACATCGGCATCATCCTGCGAGGGCACCGCGACGCGGACAATGTCACAGCCCGTGGCAGTCAACTCAGCGATTTGCTGCAGGGTTGCGTTGATGTCGGTGGTTGGAGTGGTGGTCATGGACTGCACCGAGATTGGGGCATCGCCCCCAACTGCTACTTTGCCGACCATGATTTGACGAGTCTTTTTCCTGGGTGCCAGGGTTGGCGGTGGGCCTTTTGGAAGACCTAGGTTTATCGCGGGCAAAGTGTTCCTCTCATCGCGATTTATAACTCTAATCGAAGCGGATTGCTTCCTAGAGAAGGCCGATCGGATTCACGATATCTGCAAAAATCAGCAGCAGGCCGGTGAAGAGCAGAAGCACCCAAACCGCATAGGCAATGGGGAGGGCTTTGGCGGTGTCAATCGGACCCGGATCCTTTTTTAGAACCAGTTTTCCAACTCGGCGCTTTGCCCCCTCATAGAGCGCACCGAGCACATGTCCACCGTCGAGTGGCAGCAGCGGAATCAGATTGAAGGCAAAGAGGGCGAGGTTCAAAGTCCCAATCAAAATCAACAGCGATGCCAACCTGGCATCCACTGGCACGTTGGCCGAGGACACCTCCCCTGCGAGTTGCCCCACCCCCAGAATCGAGACAGCGCCATTGGGGTCGCGCTCCGCAAAGCCAAAGGTCGACTGCGCCACGGCATAAACCTGCTGCGGAAGCTCGAGAATGAATCCGAGCATCGCCGCCGTTGCCCCGAAGGCAAACCCGACGGCATCCGCAACTGGGACCGGCTGCTGCTCCGGAAGCAGCTGCACGCCGACGATAGGTCGCAGCTCCGTTACAGGAAGACCATTTGCATCGGTCAATGCGGCACCCTGGGAATCAAAGACCCTGCGCTCCATGAAGACCGGGGTAATCGTTAGGTTCACTAAGGAACCCTCCCTCAGAACCGTCAGATCCGAACTCGCTCCGGGAGTGCGGCCAAGGATCTCAACCGCTTGATTCCAGCTGCTCACCGCTTGAGCGTTTACCGACACCACCTCGTCACCAGGCTCCATACCCGCGAGCGCCGCTGGGGAAGTTGGGGCCCCCTCGGGACAGCTGCCGTCGGCGCTGGCATCGATGCACTGATACACCTGATTAATGGTCATCGAGTTCTGCATCTGACCAATACCGCTAAGCGACGCCACGATCAAAACAACGCCCAGCACGAGGTTCATGAACGGGCCACCCAGCATAATCGTGAGCTTTTTCCAGGTGGAGAGCTTGTAAAACTGCCTGTTCTCATCCGCAGGATCTAGCTCCTTGCGAACCTCTGCCCTGGCCTCACGGATCCACTTTGCGAAGGGACCCCGATAGGGCTTGGATTCGGGAGGGTACATTCCCTCCATCAGGATGTAACCGCCTAGCGGGAAGGCCTTTAGGCCGTACTCGGTGTCACCTCGTCGGCGCGAAAATACCGTTGGGCCAAACCCGATCATGTACTGCTTTACCTTGAGCCCAAATAGCTTGGCGGGAACCAGGTGGCCAATCTCGTGCAGGCCTATGGATAGTGCGATGCCAAGCAGAACCACGAGGATTCCGAGGATGTAGAGCAGGACGTCGACCACCGGTAAAGGCTAACCGCTCAACCTAGGATTGCCACTTAGCTATCAGCGAATCGGCAGTTGCCCTGGCCCAGCGCTCTGCCTCGAGTACGCCGTCAAGAGTCATCTCCCCCGCTGCCGCGTGAGATCCAATTGCCTCCGAGATCACATCTAAAATCTGGAGGAAGCCGATTTTTCCAGCGTGGAATGCCTCCACGGCCTGCTCATTGGCGGCGTTGTAAACCGCTGGGTAGGTCAGACCCTTTGCACCAACCTCGCGCGCCATTGCGACAGAGCCAAACAAACTCTCGTCGAGTGGCTCAAAAGTCCAGTTGTGAGCTTGGGTCCAATCCAGCGGCGGTGTGGTGTCCGGCACTCGGTTCGGCCAGGCCATGCCAAGGGCGATTGGGAGCCGCATGTCGGTAATTGAGGCTTGCGCAATTACCGAACCGTCAACAAACTCCACCATCGAGTGCACGATCGATTGCGGATGAACGGTTACCGCTATCCGATCAAATCCAATCCCAAACAGGAGACTGGCCTCTATTACCTCAAGGCCTTTGTTCACCAGCGTTGCCGAGTTCGTGGTTACCACCTTGCCCATGTCCCAGGTCGGATGCTTGAGCGCCTGTTCGGGAGTCACACTGGAAAGCTGTTCCCTGCTGAAACCCCTGAACGGACCTCCGGAAGCCGTGAGGATGAGCTTGCGCACTTCGGCATCACTGCCCGATCTCAGGCACTGCGCAATGGCCGAGTGCTCGGAGTCCACTGGAACGATCTGACCGGGTGAGGCCAGCTTGGTGACCAACTCCCCGCCAACTATTAGGGATTCCTTGTTAGCAAGCGCGAGCGTCTTCCCAGTTTCAAGGGCTGCGATGGTTGCGGCTAGCCCCGCAGAACCGGTAATGCCATTTAGGACGACTTCTGCTGAGGTGCTGCGCACCAGCGCGGCTGCTTCTCCAGGGCCTTTAGCAACTAAGTCCTTGGAGAGTCCGAACTGCGCCGCCTGCTGCATGGCGAGTGCACTGTTTGAGTTATAGCTCAACCCCGAGAGCAAAAAGAGATCGGGGTTCTTCGCAATCACCTCTAGGGCCTGAGTTCCGATAGACCCGGTCGAACCCAAGACGATTACTTTGCGCATGAGAGAAAGCTTAGAACTCGCTAGGCATCCTTCGGTTGCTCACTGCAAATCCTCGGGGTTGAATCTAGACTCTTGGCATGAGTCTTGAACAAAAGCGAATTCTGCTAACCGCAATCCCCGGCCCAGAGTCGGCAAAGCTGCAGGCGCGTCGCAACGAGGTTGTCTCCTCTGGCGTGGGAACGATGCTTCCGACCTTCATCACCGAGGCCCACGGGGCAATCCTCAAGGATGCCGATGGTAACCAACTCATTGACATGGGCTCGGGCATCGGTGTGGTGACTATCGGTCACACCAACCCGCAGCTGGTCGAAGCTGTTCAGCAGCAGGTAGCAAAGCTCACTCACACCCTGTTCACCGTCGCCCCCTACGAGGCTTATGTCCGCGCGGCTGAGCTACTAACCCAGGCAGCGCCTGGCAACTTCAAGAAGAAGGCTGCCTTCTTCAACTCCGGAGCTGAGGCGGTTGAGAACGCCGTCAAGATTGCCCGCAAGGCAACAGGCCGAACCGAGATAGCTGTCTTTGACCACGCCTATCACGGACGCACCAACCTGACCATGTCTATGAACTTCAAGGCTCACCCCTACGGCACCGGCTTTGGTCCGCTGGCCGGAAGCGTTCACCACGCACCCATGAGCTATCCCTTCCGTGACCCCGAGGGCATGAGCGGTGAAGAGGCCGCGACCCGTGCCATCACATATCTAGAGAAGCGAGTTGGTGCGAGCCAAATCGCCGCGGTCTTCATCGAACCCATTCAGGGTGAGGGTGGCTTCATTGTTCCGGCACCAGGTTTCCTAAGAACCCTGGATTCTTGGTGCAAGGCCAATGGAATCGTGATGGTTGCCGATGAGGTCCAGTCCGGTATGGCCCGCACCGGAGCCTGGTTTGCTTCCGCCTGGGAAGAAGGTTTCGAACCTGACCTATTGACCGTTGCCAAGGGTATTGCCGGTGGAATGCCGCTCTCAGGTGTCGTGGGACGAGCCGAGATCATGGATGCTGCTCATGCTGGCGGACTCGGTGGCACCTTCGGTGGCTCTCCAACCGCAGTTGCAGCTGGAGTTGCGGTCATGGAGCAGTACGCCTCCGGAACTTGGTTTGAGCGCGCCCTGGAAATCGGGGAGCTCTTGAAAGCAAGGCTGAACGATCTTCGCAACAGCTATCCAGTGATCGGCGATGTTCGAGGCAAGGGTGCCATGCAGGCCATTGAGCTGGTGGTTCCTGGCACCATGACTCCAAACGCAGACGCCACTTCCGAACTGATGAAGCACTGCCACCAAAACGGAGTCTTGATCTTGAACGCTGGCACCTACAACAACGTAATTAGGTTCCTACCGCCTCTAGCCATAACTGATGAGCTACTGCATGAGGCACTCGACGTGGTAGCTGCCGGTTTGGCAAAAATCTCCTGAAACACCCCTTAGGGTGGGTTTAGACCCAAGCTTTGGGTCCAGTGTTTAGACGACAAGATTCGAAGGTGATTCATCGTGCAGGCCTACGGCGACAGAGAGCGCCTAGACAACCTCTTCCGTGAGGAAAACAACCGCTTCATCCTTACCCACCCAGCTTCTCGTGAGCACCACGAACGAGCCCTAGAGCCCATGATCGAGGGCGTGCCCATGATCTGGATGTCAAAGTGGCCGGGCCCCTTCCCCATTTACGTAGAGCACGCAAAGGGCTCTCACTTTACAGATGTCGACGGAAACATGTACACCGACTTTTGCCTCGGCGACACCGGTGCTATGTGTGGACACGCTCCGGACCCCACAGTAAAAGCTGTCCAAAAACAAATTGCCAAGGGCTCGACCTACATGCTCCCAACGGAGGACTCGATTGTCGCTGCCACCTTACTTGCCGAGCGTTTTGGACTGCCCAAGTGGATGTTTACCCTCAGTGCGACAGACGCCAACCGACACCTGCTCCGCTATGCCAGACACGTTACTGGCAGACCAAAGATTGCGGTTCACGACTACTGCTATCACGGCACCGTCGACGAGACCTTCGCGGTTATGGATGATGATGGCAACACCGTGCCAAGGCGCGACAATGTTGGAAAACCAATCGACCTCAAGGAAACCACCGTTGTTATTCCTTTCAACGATCTAGAAGCCGCTGAACGCGCTTTCCAGACTGGCGAGATTGCCGCAATGCTGATGGAACCAGCCCTTACCAACATTGGAATCGTGCTTCCAGAGCCCGGTTACCTGGAGGGCATGCAGGAGCTTTGCCTGAAGTATGACGTGCTGTGGATTCTGGATGAAACCCACACCATCTCGGCAGGCCCTGGAGGCATGACCAGGGAGCTGAATCTTGAACCAGACGCCGTGGTGCTGGGCAAGACCATTGGTGGCGGTGTGCCAGTCGGTGCCTTTGGCATGACTCGTGAATTGGCCATGAGAATCGCAACTTCCACAAACCTCGAGTCAATCGACGTTGGTGGCGTGGGGGGAACTCTCGCCGGCAATGCCCTATCCATGGCAGCGGTGAGGGCAACCCTAGAGAATGTGCTAACCCCGAAGGCCTTTGCACGCATGACCGAGCTTGCCGAGCTCTGGGTGGCAAACGTTCAGAGCGTGATTGACGAGTACGAACTCCCGTGGCAGGTTTCCAGAATTGGCTGCCGCGGCGAATATAGCTTCAGATCAACAGCCCCAACGAATGGCCGTCAGGCAGCCGACGCGGATGACTTTGAATTGCAGCAATATCTTCAAATACACGCCATCAACCGAGGTATTTTGATGACGCCGTTCCACAACATGGCGCTAATGTCGCCGTATACGGACGAAGAGGATGTTGCTCACCACCACGCTCACTTCCGTGAGGCAGTCGAGGTCCTTTACCGCTAAGACTTGTGGGCTTTGGCCTTCAAGCTAGACCTGATCTGCACAGCCATCACGATTGCGATTGCAACGAAGAAGACCAGGATTCCAATCACGTTAGCTTCGGGTGGAATGCCTCTGGTTGCTGTGGTGTAGACAAACTTCGGGAAGGTCGTCTCAGGACCCGAGTTGAACTGAGTGATGATGAAGTCATCAAAGCTCAGAGCAAAGGACAGCATCGCGGCAGCCATGATTCCAGGCAGCAATAGAGGGAAGGTTATTCTCCAGAAAACCTGGCTGGCGTTCGCGTAGAGATCGCGTCCGGCTTCCTCCAGCTTTGGATCGAGGGTGGCAACCCTAGCCTTCACCGTCACGACCACGAAGCTGAGGGTGAACATGACGTGAGCAACCACGATGGTCCAGTACCCCTTAGAAATTCCGAGGTCCAAGAACTGTGCAGCGAGCCCTGCACCCATCACCACCTCAGGCGTTGCCATTGGCAAGAACAGCAGCAGGTTGGTTGCGGAACGACCCTTGAAGCGATATCGACCGAGGGCAATTGCGATTGCTGTTCCCAAAGCGGTTGAAATAGCAGTTGAGATAAGTGCAATAGAAACTGAGTTACCAAAAGCCTCGCAAACACCTGGCTGGGCACACATGTATAACCAGTTGTCGAAGGTGAACTCTTTCCAGGCGATGTTGGATTTCTCAACCTTGTTGAACGAGAAGACGAAGGTGTAACCAATTGGAATTAAGAGCCATATGAAGGCCAAGGTCACGTAGGTCGGGAGCAACCACTTTCCTAGCGAGAGCTTCACAGCAGGTCCTCCGTTCCACTTCGTCGGACATAGAAGGCCACCAAAATTACGATAACGGCCATAAGCATCACTGAGAGCGCGGAAGCAGTTGGAAAGTCTTGAATCCTAAAGAAGTTTGCCTCCACAACGTTTCCTATCATGGCGGTCGAGCTGGACCCTAGAAACTCCCTGGAGGCTGAGACATAATCGCCAGAAATCGGGATGAAAGTCAGCAAAGTTCCGGAGATGACGCCGGGCATTGAAAGCGGGAAGGTTACCTGCCAAAAAGTCTTTGCGGGCGAGGCATACAAATCGGCCCCAGCCTCAACAAGCCTCACATCCAGCCTTTCGAGCGAGGTGTAGATCGGCAGTGTCATAAATGGAATGAAGTTGTAGGTGAGGCCCATGATCACGGCTAGGTCAGTTCCGATGATGTACTGGTCGGCTTGCAGAAGCCCGATGTTCTGAATGAACTGCACCGCTGGGGATTCATTAGAGAAAATCTGTCGCCAAGCAAAAGTTCTCAGTAGGAAGCTGATGAAGAACGGAGCAATCACCAGCGTCAACAGCAATGCCTTGAGAATCGGGCGATTCCGAGTGGTTACACCGATGAAGTAAGCAAGCGGGTAACTGATGATCAGTGCTAGCAGGGTTGCCGTTAGCGCATAGCCAAAGCTGCGGATGATCTGAGGCAGATACTGCTCAATCGCATACCCGTAGTTTCCGATCTGGAAGGCGTAGTCATACATTCCGATATCGCCGGAGATTGAAGCAGTCTTGAGAGATGTAATGATCAAGGAAACCAAAGGAGTCAAGAAGAAAAGACCAAGGTAGATCATTCCTGGAGCCAGGAGAATGAACGCTACATTCGAGGCCTTTGAGGGCTGTGAAGTTTTCCCGCCAGAACCTTGACCGAGAGCGACAAAAGCCATGTTCTACACCTCGTCGTTATCGGCCTTGAGGGGAAGGTCACTGAGCCCAAAAGCGTGCTCCACCTTCCAGCTCACCCAAACCTGAGCTCCCAGCTCTACAACCGGTGACTTGCCTACGTTCTGGGCGAAAACCGTGATGTCACCAAAACCTGGAACATCGATCAGGTACTGGTTCGATACACCGGTAAAGCGGATGTCAATGATTTCACCCGGGCCAACCAGGTTGTAGTTGGAATCTAGGTCCGGCTTGGCCTCATGGAAGGTTGCCTTCTCTGGTCTCACACCAAGGGCAATTTTTCCTGTGTGTTTCTCACTTCGAGCCTTCGGGGCCGAAACTTTTTGTCCGTTGCAGCTAATGGAAATGGTGTTGGCATTCTCCTCGACGACCTCCCCTACGAAGATGTTCGACTGACCGAGGAAGCGGGCAACAAACGCGGTCCTTGGGCGATCATAGAGAGCCTCGGGGGTGCCCAACTGCTCAATTTTGCCGTGGTTCATGACCGCAACAGTGTCGGCCATGTCCATGGCCTCTTCTTGGTCGTGGGTTACGTGAAGGAACGTAAGACCGACCTCGAGCTGAATCGCCTTGAGCTCAACCTGCATCTGGCGACGCAGCTTCAGGTCGAGTGCACCCAAAGGCTCATCCAGAAGCAACAGCGCTGGCCTATTAACCAAGGCGCGAGCCAGAGCAACACGCTGCTGCTGACCACCAGAGAGCTGTTGTGGTTTGCGCTGAGCGAGGTGCTCCAGCTCGACCAATGCCAATGCCTCGTTGGCCTTCTTGATTGGGTCCGGCTCCTTCCGCTGTCTCAGGCCGAAAGCAACGTTTTCTAGCACGGACATGTGCGGGAAAAGAGCGTAGCTTTGGAACACGGTGTTAACCGGCCGCTCATGTGGCTTATACGAGGTTACGTCTTTGCCACCAATCAGCACCTGACCCTTAGTGGGGTCCTCTAGTCCGGCAACAATCCGCAGTGATGTGGTCTTACCGCAACCCGAAGGTCCCAGCAAGGCGAAAAACTCACCTGCTGGGATCTTCAGATCAAGATCATCAATTGCGGTGAAGCCGGGGAATTCCTTGCGGATTCCAACTAGCTCAAGGTCCTGCCCTTTGGCAATGAACTCCGGAGACACCTATGCGCCCAGAAGGACGTTTTGCCAGGCAGCCGCAAAACGCTGCTCCTCCTGGCCAGTTAGCGCTCGGAAGGCAAAGGTGTTAGCCAAGAATGCATCCGAAGGGAAGATCAGCTCGTTCTCAGCAAGCTCGGGATCGATGTTTAGCATCTCTTCCCTGGCGCCAACAACTGGAGTTACGTAGTTCACGTAAGCAGCGAGCTCGGCGGCGTTGACTGGGTCGTAGTAGTAGTTGATCAGTGCTTCGGCGTTCTTCTTGTGCTGTGAACCCATTGGGATGACAAACACGTCAGCAGAGATTGTGGCGCCGGTGTCTGGAACCACGAAGCCGAAGCGGTCTTCGCCAACCTCAAAGTTCATGATGGTTACGTCACCAGACCAAGCGGTAGCCGCAATGATGTTCCCGTTCACCATGTCCTCAGCGTAGGACTGGCCCTTGATGTTGAACACCTGGCCAGCATTGATCTGCTCCTGGATGAAGTCAACGGCTGAGTTGAAGGCGTCCTCGGTCAAGGAGCTGTCGGAAGAGATGTCGATGCCCTGGTTCAACAGAACCAAGCCCACGGTGTCGCGCATCTCGGAGATCAGTCCAACGCGACCCTTCAGCTCTGGAGCCCAGAGGTCAGAAATAGAAGTCGGGGCATCCTTACCGGTTGCCTCCTTGTAAGCGGCCTTGTCGTAAGCGATGCCACCCAAGATGCCCTGGTAAGGGACGGAGAGCACGCGCTCTGGGTCATTTGCATTACCTAGGTAGGCAGGTGCAAGGTTTGCAACCTTGTTTGGCATGTTGGCGTTGTCCATGGTCTGGAGGTAACCAAGACCGATCATGCGGTCTGCAAGCCATGAGGTTGGGCAACCAACGTCGAAACCTGGGTCAGTTCCAAGGGCCAGCTGGTCCTTGACCTTTGCGTACCAGGTGTCATTGTCGTCAATTTCCATCATGTACTCAACGGTGATGCCCGATTGCTGCATGAATCTATTCAGAGTTGGATAGGAGCCGTCGTCCTCACCGTCCATGTAGAAAGACCAGTTGTGCCAGACGAGCACCTTCTCGGAGTCTGACAGATCCTGAGCCGGAGTTAGGGCGGAATCTGAAGCCGGGGCGCATGAGGCAAGCGTTACGGCCGCTGCCGATCCACCAATGCCCATGAGGGCCACGCGGCGACTGATCATCTTTGATCTTGCCATCTCAACGAGTTGGCGCATCATGGGGTCCTGAGGAAGTCCTTGCTTCATGTCTCTTCTCCTAATTCTCGCCTCGCGGCAAGCTCTGTTTTTTCTAGGCAGTCACCCGCATTTGGATGTAAGGGAAAGTTTGTCACAAACTTGGCCCCATAGTTAGCTATGAAATCTAATCTTTACTTTCTAGTCTCCGATGTAGTGCATCACGTGTTTGACGCGGGTGTAGTCCTCGAAGCCGTAGTGAGATAGATCCTTGCCATAGCCCGAGTGCTTGAAACCACCGTGTGGCATCTCGGCAGCAAGCGGAATGTGGCAGTTGATCCATACACAACCGAAGTCCAGGTGCTTTGCAAAACGCATTGCACGGGTGTGGTTTGAGGTCCAAACCGAAGAGGCTAGGCCGTAGCGAACATCGTTTGCCCACTTCAGAGCCTGCTCGTCCGAGGAGAACTTTTGGACTGTCAGCACTGGTCCAAAGATTTCTTCCTGGATGTGCTCGTCATCCTGCTTGAAGCCCGAGAGCACGGTTGGCTCCATGAAGTAGCCCTTGCCCTGAACCTGCGAGCCACCATGTTCAATCCGAGCGTGGCTTGGCAGTCGATCGATAAAGCCCTTCACGCGCTCGAGCTGACCGGCGTTGTTGACTGGACCGAAGAGGATGTCTGGGTCAGATGGCTTGCCGACCTTTGCCGAGGCCCTAACCTCCGCAAGAAGTGCAGCCATGAAGTTGTCATAGGCACGCTCGTGAACCAGCAGTCTGGTTGCCGCGGTGCAGTCCTGACCCGCGTTGAAGAAGCCGGCCGCAACGATGCCGGCGGCGGCCTTCTCGAAGTCCGCATCGTCAAATACGATTACCGGTGCCTTGCCACCGAGTTCGAGATGAACGCGCTTCAAATCAGCCGCAGCGGTCTTGGCGACCTCCATACCCGCGCGCACCGAGCCCGTGATAGAGACCATCTGGGGGATCTTGTTCTCGATCATCGCGCGACCGGTGTCACGGTCGCCCGTGATGACATTGAAGACACCCTCTGGCAAAAACTCGCTGGCTATCTCTGCAAGCAGGAGTGTCGAAGCCGGGGTGGTGTCTGAAGGCTTGAGAACGACTGTGTTTCCCGCGGCAATTGCGGGAGCAAACTTCCAAACTGCCATGTTGAGCGGGTAGTTCCAGGGGGTGACCTGACCAATAACGCCAATTGGTTCGCGGCGAATCGAAGAGGTGTGATCCCTGGTGTACTCGGCGGTGGCTCGACCCTCAAGGTTGCGTGCAGCACCTGCGAAAAAGCGAATCTGATCCACCGAGGGAGCCATCTCGTAGTCAACCAGGGTTGCCCTTGGCTTACCGGTGTTCTCCGACTCAACGTCTGCAGCCTCCTGAGCACGAGCCTCTAGAGCATCTGCGATGCGGAACAGCGCTAGCTGACGCTCGGATGGCGTGGTCTGCGACCAGCTCTCAAAAGCCTTCTGCGCAACCGAGTAGGCGTGCTGAACATCAGCATCGTTTGAAACCGGAGCGTGAGCATAGGTTTCCTCGGTGGAAGGGTTGATAACTGGAGAATTTTTGTCAGAAGTCGGGGTTACGTACTTGCCACCAACGAAATTTTGCAGTTGCTTAGGCGCCACTTGTGATTACTCCTCTTTGAGATGTGTGCTTCGACTCTAATCTTGAAATAACCATTTCCAAAGTCAAAATCAAAAACTGCGCCGATTTCGCAACTGTTGGGCAAAATAACTGCGGATTTGGGACAATTTGCTGCAAAAAAATGCGATACTCGTCGCATGTCACGCATGGCTCGGGCTAAGCAGTCCCAACTGGACGATGTTTCCAAGCAAATCATTGAGCAACTCCAGCACGACGGTCGCAAGTCCTATGCGGAGATCGGCAAAGTCGTGGGGCTCTCGGAGGCCGCAGTCAGACAGCGCGTCCAAAAGCTAACCGAGTCTGGCGTGATGCAGATTGTTGCGGTAACGGACCCCTTGAGGTTGGGCTTCTCGAGGCAGGCGATGATCGGCATCAAGTGTTCGGGAAATGCGACCAAGGTCGCCGAGGCTTTGAGTGAAATTGCCTCGGTTGACTACGTGGTGCTAACTGCTGGCTCCTTCGACATCCTTGCGGAAGTTGTTAGCGAGAATGATGAGCACCTAATCTCGTTAATCAACGAGCAAATCCGGTCGCTGGAAAACGTAATCTCGACAGAGACCTTTGTTTACCTAAAACTACACAAGCAGTTCTACAACTGGGGAACTCGGTAACGAGACCAATCAAACAGCGAAGAAGTGATAATCGATGACGATTCAAGAGCGGGCTAACCCACTAATCAAGCTTTTCGGAGCGAAGAAGCGCGTAAAGCACCAGGAATCCGGTGCGCGCGATCTCAAGCTTTTCGAAGCCATGCAGGCCGGCAAGCCGGTCAACGATGCCCTGCTGCAGCAAAGTGCAAAGGATCACCTCTGGATGCACTTCACCCGCCACTCCCCCTTCTTCAACGGTAAAGACGTGAACATCATCGAGCGCGGCGAAGGTCACTACCTAATTGACTCCAAGGGTCGCAAGGTGATGGATGGCCTCTCCGGCCTATTCGCTGTGAACGCCGGTCACGCTCGGATTGAACTCGCGAAGGCAGCCGCCAAACAGACCATGGAGCTCGACTTCATGCCGCTCTGGAACTTTGCCCACCCAAGGGCCATTGAATTGGCCGAGCGCCTACTCTCCTACGCACCAAAAGATTTGAATCGAATCTTTTTCACCACCGGCGGTGGTGAAGCCGTTGAGTCAGCGTGGAAGATTGCCAAGCAGTATTTCAAGCTCACCGGAAAGCCAACCAAGACAAAGGTCATTTCCAGAATGACTGCGTACCACGGCACCAGCCACGGAGCGCTTTCCATCACAGGCATTGCAGCGATGAAGCAGATGTTTGAGCCATTGGTGCCCTCCACGTTCCGAGTCCCAAACACCAACTTCTACCGAGCCGACCCCAGGTTCAAAGATGCCGAGGAGTTTGGCATCTGGGCAGCAAACCGTGTCGAAGAGGCAATCCTGTTCGAAGGTCCCGACACAGTCGCAGCCTTCTTCGTCGAGCCAATCCAAAACTCTGGTGGCTGCTTCACGGCACACCCAAGCTACTTCCGCAGGGTGAGAGAGATTTGCCAGAAATACGACGTGATCTTGGTGGCCGATGAAACCATCACCGGCTTTGGACGCTCTGGCCACATGTTTGCATCTGAGCGCTACGACATTCAGCCAGACATGATGATTACCGCCAAGGCCATAACAAATGCTTCGGCACCTCTAGGAGCCCTTTTCCTGAAGGAAAAGTTCTTTGAGCCCTTCAAAGATGGCACCGTAATCTTCCCCCACGGCTATACCTTCGCAGCGCACCCCGTTGCCTGCGCGGTAGCGCTTGCCAACCTTGATATCTATGATCGAGAGAAGATCGTTGAGAACGTGAACAAGAACTCACCGATCTTC